>NZ_JAVUPQ010000124.1:0-4924 GCF_032029835.1 Escherichia sp. AM3
CAATAAAGGTACGGGAACATTCGATAAAATTAAAAATGCACTTTCACTGATAAAAACTCTGCGTGCGAATAATTACGACCTGGTCATTAATCTTACGGATCAGTGGATGGTGGCCCTGCTGGTACGTTGTTTACCTGCTCGTATGAAAATATCGCAGCTTTATGGTCATCGGCAGCATGGCATTTGGAAAAAAAGCTTTACACACTTAGCGCCTATACACGGTACACATATTGTTGAGCGTAATTTGTCGGTCCTTGAGCCATTAGGTATTACCGATTTTTATACTGAAACAACCATGAGTTACGCCGAGGATTGCTGGAAGAAAATGCGCCAGGAATTAGATGCACTGGGCGTGAAAGATCATTATGTCGTCATCCAGCCGACAGCCAGACAGATATTTAAGTGCTGGGACAACGATAAATTTTCTATGGTTATCGATGCGTTGCAACATCGTGGTTATCAGGTTGTGCTGACTTGTGGCCCTTCGG
The DNA here is from genome assembly GCF_032029835.1 of Escherichia sp. AM3. Lineage (NCBI taxonomy): Bacteria > Pseudomonadati > Pseudomonadota > Gammaproteobacteria > Enterobacterales > Enterobacteriaceae > Escherichia > Escherichia sp. AM3. The sequence goes on from NZ_JAVUPQ010000124.1 coordinate 489, forward strand.
CAGATGATCTCGCTTGCGTAGATGAAATTGCACGAGGCTGCCAAACAAAACCTATTACCGGCCTTGCCGGTAAAACACGTTTTCCTGAACTGGGCGCATTAATTGATCATGCAGTGCTCTTTATTGGTGTGGATTCTGCGCCGGGGCATATTGCAGCGGCTGTGAAGACGCCAGTTATTAGCCTGTTTGGGGCCACTGATCATGTATTCTGGCGTCCATGGACCGAGAATATTATTCAGTTCTGGGCGGGGAATTATCAAAAAATGCCTACCCGGCACGAACTTGACCGCAACAAAAAATATCTTTCTGTTATTCCAGCGGAAGATGTCATTGCCGCTACGGAAAAGCTGTTGCCAGAAGATGCACCTTCAGCTGACAGGAATGCGCAATTATGATCGTGGCATTTTGCTTATATAAATATTTTCCATTTGGTGGGCTACAGCGTGACTTTATGCGTATTGCCTCAACAGTTGCCGCACGGGGCCACCATGTTCGGGTATATACACAGTCGTGGGAAGGCGATTGCCCGGAAGCATTTGAGCTTATTCGCGTACCGGTTAAATCCCATACTAACCATGGACGTAATGCAGAATATTATGCCTGGGTTCAAAACCATCTGAAGGCACATCCCGCTGATCGCGTTGTTGGCTTTAATAAGATGCCTGGGCTGGATGTTTATTTTGCCGCCGATGTCTGTTATGCCGAGAAAGTGGCGCAAGAAAAGGGATTTTTCTATCGTTTAACATCGCGCTATCGCCATTATGCTGCATTCGAGCGAGCGACTTTCGAACATGGTAAATCGACGAAACTTATGATGTTGACCGATAAGCAAATCGCCGATTTTCAGAAGCATTACCAAACTGAACCAGAACGTTTTCAAATTCTTCCCCCTGGTATCTATCCTGACAGAAAATACAACGCGCAAATCCCAAACAGTCGTGAAATTTATCGCCAGAAAAATGGCATCACTGAACAACAAAACTTATTGCTGCAGGTTGGTTCAGATTTTGGTCGTAAAGGTGTGGATCGCTCAATTGAAGCTTTGGCATCGTTACCAGAATCGTTACGCCATAATACGTTGTTGTTTGTTGTTGGCCAGGATAAACCGCGTAAATTTGAAGTGCTGGCAGAAAAACTCGGTGTGCGTAGTAAAGTGCATTTCTTTTCCGGGCGGAATGATGTGTCTGAATTAATGGCAGCCGCTGATTTATTAATGCATCCCGCTTATCAGGAGGCTGCAGGTATTGTTCTCCTTGAGGCAATTGCCGCGGGATTACCTGTGTTGACGACTGCGGTATGCGGATACGCACACTATATCACAGATGCTAATTGTGGAACGGTCATCGCTGAACCTTTCTCCCAGGAACAATTAAATGACGTTTTACGTAAAGCGTTAACTCAATCTCCATTGCGCATGGCCTGGGCGGAGAATGCTCGGTATTACGCCGATACTCAGGATTTATACAGCCTGCCGGAGAAAGCGGCAGATATCATTACAGGTGGTTTAGATGGTTGAATTAGAAGAGCCACTTGCCACACTCTGGCGTGGTAAAGATGCCTTTGCAGAAGTTAAAAAACTGAATGGCGAGGTCTTCCGTGAACTGGAGACGCGTCGCACATTACGCTTTGAACTGGCCGGCAAAAGTTATTTCCTCAAATGGCACAAAGGGACGACCCTAAAGGAGATTATAAAAAATCTGCTCTCATTGCGGATGCCCGTTTTAGGTGCAGACAGAGAGTGGCACGCTATTCATCGACTGCATGATGTCGGTGTTGATACGATGCACGGAATAGGATTTGGTGAAAAAGGGTTAAATCCATTAACTCGCACATCATTTATTATTACCGAAGATCTCACTCCCACAATTAGCCTTGAAGATTATTGTGCAGATTGGGCGGTCAACCCGCCTGATGTACATATTAAGCGTATGCTGATCGCGCGTGTGGCAACCATGGTGCGCAAAATGCATGCAGCAGGGATTAATCACCGTGATTGTTATATCTGCCACTTTTTACTCCATTTGCCATTTACTGGCCGGGAAGATGAATTAAAAATTTCGGTTATCGATCTGCACCGGGCACAGATACGTGCAAAAGTACCACGTCGTTGGCGGGATAAAGATTTGATTGGTTTATATTTCTCATCAATGAATATTGGTCTGACGCAGAGAGATATCTGGCGATTTATGAAGGTTTATTTTGGGATGCCTTTACGCGATATTTATAGACTTGAGATTGATTTACTTAAAAAGGCAAGGATTAAAGCAGGAAAAATAGAAGCAAGAACAATAAGAAAAAACTTGTAAATAGTATTTTATTACAAAAAGGGATTCTAAAATTGTTGAAATATAGAAACTTCGTTGCTAAGAAGAAAAATTTATACCAAAACGAAGTGTCGTATGTTAAAAATTTACATATTGCACTATGCTTTGACCGTGAATTCATAATGCCAGCGGGTGTTGCATTATATTCAATTATATCCAACAATAGACATATTAACCTTCATTTTCACCTTCTTATATCAGGCATAGAAGAAAAGGAGTGTTCAGCTTTTTACGAACTAGAAGGTCCTAATACATCAATATCTGTATATTATATAACTGATAAATTTGACATTAATCCGGATACATTAGTTCTTGGTATTCCTTTATCAACATGTTTACGTTTTTTAATCCCAGAAGTTATTGATGATAAAATAAATAAGATACTTTATCTTGACTGTGATGTCATATGTAATGGTCCTTTAGATGAACTGGTTGATTATAATTTAAATGCTGATATTGCATGTGTAATTCCAGATTCGCCAGAAATGCAAGAACGTGTAAAAAAATTAGACTATGGCATTGAGTTTATTAATTATTTTAATGCCGGGGTTATGTTTATTAATACCAGCGAATGGAAAAAAAATAATATAACACAAAAAGCGTTAGAAATGATCAACAGTGGAAAAGTATATAGGTATGCAGATCAGGATGTGCTCAATATTTTACTTAATGGACGAGTGCATTACCTTGATAAGAAGTACAATAATAAGACAACATTGTCAGTACGATGTGATGAAGAACAAAAAAACTTGCCCAACACAATTATAATGCATTATGTTACCCAGAATAAACCATGGTACAAAATATTTAGAGCACAAAATTTTGATCATTATTTTTCAAATTCTCCTTGGAAGAACCATAAAAGAAATCTAGCTCCATCATCAAGTGAGATTAGGTTAAAGTCTAAAGTTTTTTGGCTAGAAGGAAAATATTGTAAAGCCATTTCTTATTATTATAAGTATTTACTTGTTAAATTATTTGGCTTAAAGATTTAGCTGGAATGAAATTATGAAAATAGCCTTTATTGGCGAAGCTGTTTCTGGATTTGGCGGCATGGAAACAGTCATTCGTGATGTTATTACTACCTTCAGGCAACAACATATCCAAAGTGAAATTTTTTTCTTTTGTCGTAATGACAAAATGGATAAGGGATGGCTGGAAGGTATTAAGTACTCGTGTTCATTTTCCAATATTCGCTTAGGTTTTTTGCGTCGCGCGAAACATATTCATGCTTTAAGCAAATGGCTTCATGATTATCAGCCAGATGTTGTTATTTGTATTGACGTGATCTCGTGTTTGTATGCGGCCAAAGCTCGTAAAAAATCGGGGATTGATGTACCTGTATTTTCATGGCCGCATTTTTCTTTAGATCATAAAAAACATGCCGAATATATCACCTGTGCCGACTATCATTTAGCCATCAGCTCTGGTATTAAACAGCAAATGATTAGCCGGGGTGTACCAGAATCGACAATAAACGTTATTTTTAATCCCGTTGAGGCGAAAAATTCAGTCATTCCTGCACCCGGGGAAGGCGAAACGGCAACATTCATTTATGTTGGGCGCATGAAATTTGAAGGCCAAAAGCGCGTAAAAGATCTGCTTGATGGCTTATCACAAGTGCAAGGTGACTGGAAACTTCATGTATTGGGAGATGGCTCCGATTTCGAAAAATGCCAGGCTTATGGTAGAGAATTAAATATTGATGATCGAATTGTCTGGTATGGTTGGCAACAACATCCCTGGAAATTAGTTCAGCAAGATATTAAAAAAGTGAGTGCATTATTACTCACGTCATCTTTTGAAGGTTTCCCAATGACTCTACTTGAAGCCTTGTCGTGGGGGATCCCTTGTATCAGTGCAGATTGTGTCTCCGGGCCTGTTGATATCATTCAGCCTGATGTTAATGGTCATTTATATCAACCGGGGGATATGACCGGTTTTGTTGCTCTTCTCAATAAATACATAGCCGGTGAAATTCACATCGCACATGAAAAAATTCCGGCGTCGATCGATAAATTTTATCAACCGAAATATTACGACAGATTGCAAAAGATAATTATTTCTGTTATTTCCCGGAGGAAATAATGCAGCAGGTTTTTTTCCAGGAGA
>NZ_JAVUPQ010000125.1:0-4868 GCF_032029835.1 Escherichia sp. AM3
ACTCGAAAACACGCCACAACGGATTGTGGTGCTGGAACTCTCGGTCGCCGATGCGCTGGCCGCCGTGGACGTCAGCCCGATCGGTATTGCCGACGATAACGATGCAAAACGCATCCTGCCCGAAGTGCGTGCGCACCTGAAACCGTGGCAGTCCGTCGGAACGCGCGCGCAGCCGAGCCTGGAAGCCATTGCCGCTCTGAAACCAGACCTGATCATTGCCGACAGCAGTCGCCATGCGGGGGTTTACATCGCCTTGCAGCAAATCGCGCCGGTACTGCTGCTTAAGTCCCGCAACGAAACCTACGCTGAAAATTTGCAATCTGCGGCTATCATCGGCGAAATGGTGGGTAAAAAGCGAGAGATGCAGGCACGCCTGGAACAACATAAAGAGAGGATGGCGCAGTGGGCCAGCCAGCTTCCCAAAGGGACACGCGTGGCCTTTGGCACATCACGCGAACAGCAATTCAACCTGCATACTCAGGAGACCTGGACCGGCAGCGTGCTGGCCTCTCTGGGGCTGAACGTTCCCGCTGCGATGGCGGGTGCGTCCATGCCGTCCATCGGCCTGGAGCAACTGCTGGCGGTCAATCCTGCCTGGCTGCTGGTTGCCCACTATCGCGAAGAGAGCATTGTTAAACGCTGGCAACAAGATCCGCTCTGGCAGATGTTAACCGCCGCGCAGAAGCAGCAGGTTGCTTCGGTCGACAGTAACACCTGGGCGCGGATGCGCGGTATTTTTGCTGCAGAGCGTATTGCCGCTGACACGGTAAAAATCTTCCACCATCAGCCGCTTACCGTTGTGAAATGACCGCGATAAAACCCCCGGTGCTGCTGTGGGGGCTTCCCGTTGCAGAACTTATTATTTTTTTCTGGCTGAGTATGTTTTGCTCCTCGGCCATTCCTGTTTACGGAGCAGATGCAACCCGCGCCCTGCTGCCTGGACACACGCCAACGCTACCAGAAGCGCTGGTGCAAAACCTTCGTTTGCCACGAAGCCTGGTCGCCGTTCTGATCGGCGCAAGCCTGGCGCTCGCGGGCACGCTGCTGCAAACCCTGACCCACAACCCAATGGCCTCTCCTTCACTGCTCGGCATTAACAGCGGCGCGGCGCTGGCTATGGCGCTTACCAGCGCGCTGAGTCCGACGCCGATTGCAGGCTATTCTCTGTCGTTCATCGCGGCATGCGGGGGCGGCGTGAGCTGGCTGCTGGTCATGACCGCAGGAGGCGGATTTCGTCATACCCATGACAGAAACAAACTGATCCTCGCGGGTATCGCGCTGTCGGCCTTTTGTATGGGCCTTACCCGCATCACCCTGCTGCTGGCCGAAGATCATGCTTACGGCATCTTTTACTGGCTGGCAGGCGGAGTGTCCCACGCCCGCTGGCAGGATGTCTGGCAGCTCTTGCCGGTGGTGGTCACTGCAGTCCCTGTCGTGTTGCTGCTGGCGAATCAACTGAACCTGCTCAACCTCAGCGACAGCACCGCCCATACGCTGGGAGTGAACCTGACGAGGCTACGTTTGGTCATCAATATGTTAGTGCTGCTTCTGGTTGGTGCGTGCGTCAGCGTGGCAGGTCCGGTGGCGTTTATCGGTCTGCTGGTGCCACATCTGGCGCGCTTCTGGGCAGGCTTCGATCAGCGCAACGTACTGCCAGTGAGCATGCTGCTGGGGGCCACGCTGATGCTGCTGGCAGATGTACTCGCACGCGCACTGGCCTTCCCCGGAGATCTGCCCGCAGGCGCAGTGCTGGCGCTGATTGGCAGCCCTTGCTTTGTCTGGCTTGTGAGGAGGCGAGGATGAAAATTGCGCTGGTTATTTTCATCACCCTTGCCCTGGCGGGCTGTGCGCTGTTATCACTCCATATGGGAGTGATCCCCGTGCCGTGGCGCGCGCTGCTGACCGACTGGCAGGCCGGACGCGAGCATTATTATGTATTGATGGAGTACCGACTGCCGCGCTTGCTGCTGGCACTGTTTGTCGGTGCAGCCCTCGCCGTGGCGGGCGTGCTGATACAGGGGATTGTGCGCAACCCTCTGGCATCACCGGATATTCTCGGTGTTAACCATGCCGCCAGCCTGGCCTCTGTGGGGGCTCTACTTCTTATGCCGTCACTGCCCGTGATGGTGCTGCCGCTGCTGGCCTTTGCGGGCGGCATGGCGGGGTTGATATTGCTGAAGATGCTGGCAAAGACCCACCAGCCGATGAAGCTGGCGCTCACCGGCGTGGCGCTTTCTGCATGCTGGGCCAGCCTGACGGATTATCTGATGCTCTCGCGCCCGCAGGATGTGAACAACGCCCTGCTGTGGCTGACCGGCAGCTTATGGGGCCGTGACTGGAGCTTTGTGAAGATTGCCATCCCGCTGATGATTTTATTTCTGCCGCTGAGCCTGAGTTTTTGCCGCGATCTCGACCTCCTTGCACTCGGCGATGCGCGCGCCACCACGCTCGGTGTGTCGGTGCCCCATACCCGATTCTGGGCTTTGTTACTAGCTGTCGCCATGACATCTACCGGCGTGGCCGCCTGCGGCCCGATTAGCTTTATTGGTCTCGTGGTGCCGCATATGATGCGTAGCATCACCGGTGGACGTCACCGCAGACTGCTGCCTGTTTCGGCCCTGACAGGTGCGTTGCTGTTGGTGGTTGCCGATCTGCTGGCGAGAATTATTCATCCCCCACTGGAGCTCCCGGTTGGCGTGCTGACCGCCATTATCGGTGCGCCGTGGTTTGTCTGGTTGCTTGTGAGAATGCGATAAATGACTTTACGAACTGAAAATCTGACGGTCAGTTACGGGACAGACAAGGTACTTAACGACGTTTCACTCTCACTGCCAACGGGGAAGATCACCGCCCTGATCGGTCCTAACGGTTGCGGGAAATCGACGCTGTTAAACTGTTTTTCGCGGCTTTTAATGCCGCAGTCTGGCACCGTATTTCTCGGCGATAATCCCATAAATATGCTCTCATCGCGCCAGTTGGCCCGCAGGCTTTCGCTGCTGCCTCAGCACCATTTAACGCCAGAGGGGATCACAGTCCAGGAGCTGGTTTCGTATGGTCGTAATCCCTGGCTGTCACTCTGGGGGCGTCTCTCCGCTGAAGACAATGCACGAGTTAATGTCGCCATGAACCAGACCCGGATCAATCATCTTGCCGTTCGTCGGTTAACCGAGCTTTCCGGCGGTCAGCGCCAGCGCGCATTTCTGGCAATGGTCCTGGCCCAGAATACGCCCGTTGTATTACTTGATGAGCCAACCACCTATCTTGATATCAATCACCAGGTGGACCTGATGCGGTTGATGGGCGAACTCCGGACTCAGGGGAAAACGGTGGTCGCTGTGCTGCACGACCTTAATCAGGCTAGCCGGTACTGCGATCAACTGGTGGTAATGGCAAACGGACATGTTATGGCGCAAGGCACACCAGAAGAGGTGATGACCCCAGGATTGCTGAGAACAGTATTCAGCGTGGAAGCGGAAATACACCCCGAGCCGGTATCTGGCAGGCCGATGTGCCTAATGAGGTAGATTGCACAGGCCGTAAGAACCAAACCACGACTGAATGAAACTGGACTGGCGCCAGCAAGCCTGTTCAGACTGGGGCTGAACTTTTCCGGACTCTGAAAGATTACCAATACTCATCGTCCATCCGCTTGCTTTAGGCTGACAGGTTCATAATCAACGCAAACCAGAGCTGTACAGGCTTGGGCGCGGCTTTCAAACCAGTCGTGATCACGGCAATCAATTTTGAACTCTGCTTAACGGACATTTCTGTATAACCCTTACGGCAACGAAAAACGCGAAGTTAAAATTTTAGAAACCCAAAAACGTGACATGACTAAGTTTAGATTTCAGGGGGGAGATCAAAAAATTTCGCTCTGTGCCAGAGCGGACATTCACGGAGCTGGTTCATTACCAATGAGGTTGGGCTTTTGAGGATAAATCAATGATCAGACGCCAACGTAAATCAAAAGCAACCCTGGAACGGAATTGCTAATCCAGTTTCTGACCATCGATTTTTCTAAAAAGTGTGCGTTTGCTACTACTTAGGTAGGTGCAGCTTTCTTAATCACCGGCAGCCACGTTATACAGGCCAGTTGATGGATCGATTGTTATCAATGATATCTTCATGAGTCGGTGTCTCACCCAGCTTACCGAAGCTGGCATAAAGTGAAGGCAGACGGGCCCGTCCTTCTCCCTTTTTCGCCAGAGGGAAAGCGCGAAGCATGGTGGCAGCCTCCCAGTCACAACAATAGGATGGTGTGCACGGCTGCTGACGCCATGATTCAGCGATAGAGCCGGAAAATACGGGGTCAAAGCCGGTATCATTAACCAGAGTCATCGTGACCTGTACTGCGGCTGGATGATCTCCTGCTACTGCAACTGCCAGGCGACCGCGGCTCCCTTCAGGTAGTCTGTTGTGGTCAACTAAAACTGGCCTCCGCGTTAGAGTTTTTCCAGTATCGGTTTTCTGATTCGTTTGGTGGTAACCCACCATTATATTCGTGCGGTCTTAGTGCGCTGTAATATCCAACGATATAGTCCGTTATTGCGTGAGCTGCATCGCTGAAGCTTACATAGCCCGTCGCTGGCACCCATTCGTTCTTCAGACTCCTGAAGAAGCGCTCCATGGGGCTGTTATCCCAGCAGTTTCCACGCCGACTCATACTCTGCCTGATCCGGTATCGCCACAGTAACTGCCGGAACTGCCTGCTCGTATAATGACTGCCTTGATCGCTTGGAACATCACCCCGACGGGCTTACCACGGGTTTCCCATGCCATTTCCAGTGCTTTCATGGTAAGCCTGCTGTCCGGCGAGAACGACATGGCCCAGCCCACTGGTTTTCTTGCGAACAGGTCGAGAACAACGG
>NZ_JAVUPQ010000126.1:0-4735 GCF_032029835.1 Escherichia sp. AM3
GCACTTTCTTACATAAAGGTATTTCCTTTTCTGCGGAAAAGGAAATCGGGAAATCCCCGGTTTTTCTGACAATCAGACGCCATTATTTGTGTCTGCCTATGTTCGTTAATTCGTTCATCAGGAAATTATCTCAATGTCACATTATAAAACAGGTCATAAACAACCACGATTTCGTTATTCAGTTCTGGCCCGCTGCGTGGCGTGGGCAAATATCTCTGTTCAGGTTCTTTTTCCACTCGCTGTCACCTTTACCCCAGTAATGGCGGCACGTGCGCAGCATGCGGTTCAGCCACGGTTGAGCATGGGAAATACTACGGTAACTGCTGATAATAACGTGGAGAAAAATGTCGCGTCGTTTGCCGCAAATGCCGGGACATTTTTAAGCAGTCAGCCAGATAGCGATGCGACACGTAACTTTATTACCGGAATGGCCACAGCTAAAGCTAACCAGGAAATACAGGAGTGGCTCGGGAAATATGGTACTGCGCGCGTCAAACTGAATGTCGATAAAGATTTCTCGCTGAAGGATTCTTCGCTGGAAATGCTTTATCCGATTTATGATACGCCGACAAATATGTTGTTCACTCAGGGGGCAATACATCGTACAGACGATCGTACTCAGTCAAATATTGGTTTTGGCTGGCGTCATTTTTCAGGAAATGACTGGATGGCGGGGGTGAATACTTTTATCGATCATGATTTATCCCGTAGTCATACCCGCATTGGTGTTGGTGCGGAATACTGGCGCGATTATCTGAAACTGAGCGCCAATGGTTATATTCGGGCTTCTGGCTGGAAAAAATCGCCGGATATTGAGGATTATCAGGAACGCCCGGCGAATGGCTGGGATATTCGTGCTGAGGGCTATTTACCCGCCTGGCCGCAGCTTGGCGCAAGCCTGATGTATGAACAGTATTATGGCGATGAAGTCGGGCTGTTTGGTAAAGATAAGCGCCAGAAAGACCCGCATGCTATTTCTGCCGAGGTGACCTATACGCCAGTGCCTCTTCTGACACTGAGCGCCGGGCATAAGCAGGGCAAGAGTGGTGAGAATGACACTCGCTTTGGCCTGGAAGTTAATTATCGGATTGGCGAACCTCTGGCGAAACAACTCGATACAGACAGCATTCGCGAGCGTCGGGTACTGGCAGGCAGCCGCTATGACCTGGTTGAGCGTAATAACAACATCGTTCTTGAGTACCGCAAATCTGAAGTGATCCGTATTGCTCTGCCTGAACGTATTGAAGGTAAGGGTGGTCAGACACTTTCCCTGGGGCTTGTGGTCAGCAAAGCAACTCACGGACTGAAAAATGTGCAGTGGGAAGCGCCGTCATTACTGGCTGAGGGTGGCAAAATTACCGGTCAGGGTAGTCAGTGGCAAGTAACGCTCCCGGCTTATCGTCCAGGCAAAGACAATTATTATGCGATTTCTGCGGTTGCCTACGATAACAAAGGCAATGCCTCAAAACGCGTGCAGACAGAGGTGGTCATTACCGGAGCAGGTATGAGCGCCGATCGCACGGCGTTAACGCTTGACGGTCAGAGCCGTATTCAAATGCTTGCTAACGGTAATGAGCAAAGACCGCTGGTGCTGTCTCTGCGCGACGCCGAGGGGCAGCCAGTCACGGGCACGAAAGATCAGATCAAGACTGAACTAGCCTTCAAACCGGCTGGAAATATTGTGACTCGTTCCCTGAAGGCCACTAAATCACAGGCAAAGCCAACACTGGGTGAGTTCACCGAAACTGAAGCAGGGGTGTATCAGTCTGTCTTTACTACCGGAACGCAGTCAGGTGAGGCAACGATTACTGTTAGCGTTGATGGCATGAGCAAAACCGTCACTGCAGAACTGCGGGCCACGATGATGGATGTGGCAAACTCCACCCTGAGCGCTAACGAGCCGTCAGGTGATGTGGTTGCTGATGGTCAGCAAGCCTATACGTTGACGTTGACTGCGGTGGACTCCGAGGGTAATCCGGTGACGGGAGAAGCCAGCCGCTTGCGATTTGTTCCGCAAGACACTAATGGTGTAACCGTTGGTGCCATTTCGGAAATAAAACCAGGCGTTTACAGCGCCACGGTTTCTTCGACCCGTGCCGGAAACGTTGTTGTGCGTGCTTTCAGCGAGCAGTATCAGCTGGGCACATTACAACAAACGCTGAAGTTTGTTGCCGGTCCGCTTGATGCAGCACATTCGTCCATCACCCTGAATCCTGATAAACCGGTGGTTGGCGGTACAGTTACGGCAATCTGGACGGCAAAAGATGCCTATGACAACCCTGTGACCAGCCTCACGCCGGAAGCGCCGTCATTAGCGGGTGCCGCTGCTGTAGGTTCTACGGCATCTGGCTGGACAAATAATGGTGATGGGACGTGGACTGCGCAGATTACTCTCGGCTCTACGGCGGGTGAATTAGAAGTTATGCCGAAGCTAAATGGACAGGATGCGGCAGCAAATGCGGCAAAAGTAACCGTGGTGGCTGATGCGTTATCTTCAAACCAGTCGAAAGTCTCTGTCGCAGAAGATCACGTAAAAGCCGGCGAAAGCACAACCGTGACGCTTATTGCAAAAGATGCACATGGCAACACTATCAGTGGTCTTTCGTTGTCGGCAAGTTTGACGGGGACCGCCTCTGAAGGGGCGACCGTTTCCAGTTGGACCGAAAAAGGTGACTGTTCCTATGTTGCTACGTTAACTACAGGCGGAAAGACGGGCGAGCTTCGTGTCATGCCGCTCTTCAACGGCCAGCCAGCAGCCACCGAAGCCGCGCAGTTGACGGTCATCGCCGGAGAGATGTCATCAGCGAACTCTACGCTTGTTGCGGACAATAAGGCTCCGACCGTCAAAATGACGACGGAACTCACCTTCACCGTGAAGGATGCGTACGGGAACCCGGTCACCGGGCTGAAGCCAGATGCACCAGTGTTTAGCGGTGCCGCCAGCACGGGGAGTGAGCGTCCTTCAGCAGGAAACTGGACAGAGAAAGGTAATGGGGTCTACGTGGCGACCTTAACGCTGGGATCTGCCGCGGGTCAGTTGTCTGTGATGCCGCGAGTGAACGGCCAAAATGCCGTTGCTCAGCCACTGGTGCTGAACGTTGCAGGTGACGCATCTAAGGCTGAGATTCGTGATATGACAGTGAAGGTTAATAACCAACTGGCTAATGGACAGTCTGCTAACCAGATAACCCTGACCGTCGTGGACAGCTATGGTAACCCGTTGCAGGGGCAAGAAGTTACGCTGACTTTACCGCAGGGTGTGACCAGCAAGACGGGGAATACAGTAACAACCAATGCGGCAGGGAAAGTGGACATTGAGCTTATGTCAACGGTTGCGGGGGAACACAGCATCACGGCCTCAGTGAATAATGCTCAGAAGACGGTTACGGTGAAATTCAAGGCGGATTTCAGTACCGGTCAGGCGACCCTGGAGGTTGATGGCAGCACGCCAAAAGTGGCAAACGACAATGATGCCTTTACGCTGACGGCAACGGTTAAGGATCAATACGGCAACCTTCTGCCTGGCGCTGTGGTCGTCTTTAATCTGCCTCGGGGCGTCAAACCGCTTGCAGACGGTAATATCATGGTGAACGCCGACAAGGAGGGTAAAGCGGAACTGAAAGTGGTCTCCGTGACTGCCGGAACGTATGAGATCACGGCGTCGGCAGGAAATGACCAGCCTTCGAATGCGCAGTCTGTAACGTTTGTGGCCGATAAGACTACGGCGACCATCTCCAGTATTGAGGTGATTGGCAACCGTGCAGTGGCGGATGGCAAAACCAAACAGACGTATAAAGTTACGGTGACTGATGCCAATAACAACCTGTTGAAGGATAGCGACGTGACGCTGACTGCCAGCTCGGAAAATTTAGTTCTGGATCCTAAAGGGACGGCGAAAACTAATGAGCAAGGACAGGCTGTTTTCACCGGCTCTACCACTATCGCAGCGACATATACACTCACGGCGAAAGTGGAACAGGCCAACGGTCAGGTATCGACGAAAACTGCTGAATCTAAATTCGTCGCGGATGATAAAAACGCGGTGCTCGCCGCATCTCCAGAACGTGTAGATTCTCTGGTGGCGGACGGGAAGACTACTGCAACAATGACGGTTACCCTGATGGCGGGAGTCAATCCCGTAGGAGGAAGTATGTGGGTCGACATTGAGGCTCCGGAAGGAGTGACGGAGAAGGATTATCAATTCCTGCCGTCGAAGGCTGACCATTTCTCAGGTGGGAAAATCACGCGTACATTTAGTACCAGCAAGCCAGGTGTCTATACGTTCACATTCAACGCACTGACGTATGGCGGGTACGAAATGACGCCTGTGAAGGTGACAATTAACGCCGTTGCTGCAGAGACTGAAAATGGCGAGGAGGAGATGCCATAATTTGAATAGTATGAAAGTTACGATCTAATAAAGAATAATGGTGTTGAAATATTCAACGCCATTATTCACTGAATACCTTGCCTGATACTGATTAAATAGTATCAGGCAAGGATAAAACTCAATAAGAGATAGTGACCAACTAAACCGGACGAACGGGAATAAAAATTTCGCAAACAACATCATTGCCATCCTTTTCTACGAAATCTTCATTGTAATAAAAGCGCTCAATATCGCTGCCGTTCACTCTGGCTAACCCCCTGGCAGGTAACTCTATCAGATAGATGTTACGCACCCAGTCAGGATAATTTTCCCAGTTTCCTTCATAACGGAAAGAGGCATAAAGTC
>NZ_JAVUPQ010000127.1:0-4731 GCF_032029835.1 Escherichia sp. AM3
TATCGATCTGAGCGCTGGCTGAGGCAGGAAAAAGATCGAAGATATGGCTGTCATAGCCTGTGGCTGCTGCAAGACTCGCGGTTGCCTGCGCCTCAAGAGAACGTCCGTAAATCATCAGCCTGACGCATGGCCTGAACCCCACCTCAAAGCCATTGAGATTCCAGCCCGTCCGGGTTTGCGTGGGCAGGCACACCAGCGATTGTGCTTGCGGATCGTAGCGCAGCCCCACCGGTTTTCTCTGTTCCAGGCGGTTCAGCACGGCGAGCAGAGGCTGTGCCGAGCGTAGTTTATGGAGCGTCAGCGTGATCCCACCGCCGCAGGGCAGAACGATGTCAAACCACGGCGAACCTTCGCCATAGCGAATTTCGCGATCGCGGCCTGAGCCCATCATCTCCAGCGCTTCAAAAGCGGCAGCGGCCTCCACGCAGCCGCCAGAGACAAAACCGCAGTAACGACCATCTTCGCGCACCACCATCTGCGCCCCGAGCGGGCGCGCCGCGCCGCCGCGTATCTCCACCAGCGTCACCAGCACCGCTCCTTTACCGGACATTAGCGCCTCTACGGCGAAGCGCAGAATGGTCCGGTGGTCATCGGTGAGAAACGCCTGCTCTGGCTTATGCCAGTGTTCGTCTTTGTCAAAAAGCGGGTATGACATTGTTCCTCCTTAAACCACATCCGGCAGCTTATCGAGCAGCTTATCCAGAGTGATGGGATAATCCCGTACCCGAATACCGGTGGCGTTATACACCGCGTTGGCGATAGCCGCGCTCACGCCGCACAGGCCCAGCTCACCGACACCTTTGGCCTTCATCGGGGAGGATATGGGGTCGGTATCATCCAGGAAAATCACCTCCTGTTTTGGGATATCCGCATGAACCGGCACCTCATACCCCGCCATATCGTGATTAACGAAGTAGCCCAAACGGTCATCCACCGCCAGCTCCTCCATCAGTGCCGCGCCCATGCCCATAGTCATTGCGCCAATGACCTGGCTGCGAGCAGTTTTCGGATTCAGGATGCGTCCTGCAGCACACACAGCGAGCATACGCCGGACCCGAACTTCTCCCGTCGCGCTATGCACGCCGACCTCCACAAAATGCCCGGCAAAGGTCGACTGCTGGTACTCTTTGCTCAGTGTTCCGAATTCAATGCTCTCTTCCGCTGTCAGTCTGCCGCCTGCGGTGGCTTCATGTAGCGTGGCGCTTCGGGTACCGTTGGTAATCTTGCCGTCGGCAAACTGCGACTGCTCAGGATCAAACCCGACTGCCGAGGCAATCATTTCGCGAAGCTTCATACAGGCGGCGTAAACGCCGGAGGTGGAGGTATTCGCGCCCCATTGTCCACCAGAACCCGCAGAAACCGGGAAACTGGAATCGCCGAGGTGAACCGCAACCTGCTCCAGCGGTACGCCTAGCATTTCCGCTGCCGTCTGGGCCAGAATGGTGTAGCTGCCGGTGCCAATGTCGGTCATGTCCGTTTCTACGGTAACGGTGCCGTTTTGTTCGAGGTGAACCCGAGCACCCGATTTTTCCAGCAGATTATTGCGAAAGCCCGCCGCAACACCGTGGCCGACTAGCCACTCCCCGTCGCGCACCTGTCCGGGTGTGGCGTTGCGCTGCTTCCAGCCAAATTTATCCGCTCCGGTGCGCAAGCACTCGATAAGCTGACGGCGAGAGAAGCAGCGCGTCGGGTCGGCGGGGTCAACCTGAGTGTCATTCAGGATGCGAAACTCGACGGGATCGATGCCCGCTTTTTCCGCCAGTTCGTCGATCGCGATTTCGAGCGCCATCAGACCGGGGGCTTCGCCGGGCGCACGCATGGCGTTCCCTTCCGGCAAATCAAGCGTGGCGAGCCGCAGGCCGGTATGACGATTCGCCCCGGCGTAGAGTAATTCGCTTTGCTGTACCGCCGTTTCCGGCGTGCCGCCGGGCAGGTTTCCAGACCAGCTTTCATGTGAGATAGCGGTGATTTTCCCGCTCTGGTCGGCACCGATACGCAAGTGCTGAAGGGTGGCGGGGCGGTGCGTGGTGTTATTGGGAATAGAGGGGCGGGGGAGCATCACTTTAACCGGACGTTTCACCGCTCGGGCGGCGAGGGCCGCCAGCAGCGCATCGCTTCTCAGGAACAGCTTGCCGCCAAACCCTCCGCCGATATACGGGGAGATAATACGCACATTCTCCACGGGAACTTTCAGCGTTTTTGCCAGATCGGTGCGGCACCAGTCAATCATCTGATTTGAGGTCCAGAGGGTAAGCTTATTTCCATCCCAGACGGCCATCGAGGCATGCGGCTCCATCGCCATATGGCTCTGGTCCGGGGTCGTGTAGGTAGCATCAATCTTCACCGCAGCGGAGGTGAAAGCCCCGTCAAAGTCACCGACGTTTTTGTCGGGCGTGTCTTCCGGCGGCTGATTGACGGCCTGTTTTTCGTCCGCCAGGGAGTAAGCTCCTTTATTACGGCGATAGTGTGCCTGCACCAGCGAGGCCGCCGCTCGCGCCTGTTCGAAGGTCTCGGCCACTACCAGCGCAATGGCCTGATGATAGTGCTCAATAGTGGGGCCGCCTAACAGCCTGGCGGTGTTTTTGTCGCCTTTGCCGAGTGCCCCGGCGTTACTGGCGGTAATGACAGCCAGTACGCCCGGCGCTTTTTGCGCGGCGTCCGTATCAAGGGCGGTGAGGCGTCCTTTGGCAATGGCGGAACCGACGATATAGCCATAGGCGGCGTTGGGGGCTTCTTCATGCCATTCGTAGGCGTAGCGTGCCGTGCCGGTAGTTTTCAGCGGTCCGTCGATGCGGTCATGGGGACGACCGACAACCTTCAGCTGATCGATCGGGTTTTCCCCTGCGGGTTTATCAAATTTCATGCCTGTGCCCTCGCTTCAGCCAGTACGGAGGCAAGCGTTCGCTTCGCCAACAGGAGTTTAAAGGTGTTTTCAGCGGTGGGATGGGCGCTGGCGAACAGCGTGTCATATACGGCCTGCGCCCCCTGGGATAGCTGAGCATCCGCAGCCTCAATGCGCCAGGGCTTATGTGCTACTCCGCCCAGCGCGACGCGCCCGCTGCCGTCAGGCTGAATAATCGCCGCGACCGATACCAGGGCAAAGGCGTAGGAGGCGCGATCGCGCACCTTACGGTAGATATGTTTTCCGCCGAGCGGTGGAGGTAACGTCACCGCAACGATAAGCTCACCGGGAAGCAGGGCGGTTTCAATGTGCGGCGTTTTTCCCGGAGGGTGATAAAAATCAGCCAGTGTGATACTGCGAGTCTTTCCCTCCGGCGTGATGGTTTCCACCACCGCATCCAGCAACCGCATTGCGACCGCCATATCGCTCGGATGGGTGGCAATGCAGGCTTCGCTTACGCCTACCACCGCGTGCTGACGGCTAAAGCCTTCAAGCGCCGCGCAGCCGCTCCCGGGCAGGCGCTTATTGCAGGGCTGATTGGTGTCGTAAAAATAGGGGCAGCGCGTGCGCTGGAGCAGATTACCTGCGGTGGTTGCCTGATTACGTAACTGACCAGACGCGCCAGCGAGCAGGGCGCGGGAGAGTACCGCGTAATCACGACGCACGCGCTCGTGAGCCGCCAGGTCGGTGTTCCGTACCAGTGCGCCGATGCGCAGCCCACCCGCGTCGGTCACTTCAATCTTATCGAGCCCGAGGCCGTTCACATCGATAAGGTGGGTGGGCGTTTCAATTTCCAGCTTCATCAGGTCCAGCAGATTGGTCCCGCCCGCGATAAATTTTGCGCCGGGTACGCGCTGAGCGCTAAGTGCCGCCTCGGCTGGGGTATTCACTCGTTCATAGGTAAACGCCTTCATGATTTTATCTCCCCCGCAGCATCTTCAATGGCGGCAAGGATGTTAGCGTATGCACCACAGCGACAGATGTTGCCGCTCATACGTTCACGGATCTCATCGGCAGTTGTTTCTGGAGCGGAAACCAAATCGACCGTGACGTGACTGGGAATGCCGTCCTGAATCTCTTTTAGCACCGCTACTGATGAGCAAATTTGCCCGGAGGTGCAGTAGCCGCACTGGAAGCCATCATGCTTGATAAAGGCCGCCTGCATGGGGTGAAGATTATCTGGCGAACCCAGGCCTTCAATGGTGGTGATCTCGGCCCCCTGATGCATGACTGCAAGCGTCAGGCAGGCATTAAGCCTGCGACCATTGACCAGCACGGTACAGGCTCCGCACTGTCCGTGATCGCAACCTTTCTTGGTACCGATCAAATGCAGATTTTCACGCAAAGTGTCCAGTAGCGTGGTTCGGGTATCCACCTCAAGCTGCTCGGTTTTGCCGTTCACCTTCAGTGTCAGGGGCATTATCTCGGGCGCGGGTGTAGCTGCCGGAACGCTTGCCGCCAGCGTAGAATGAGGATAAACCACGGCGGTCGCCGCTGTTGCGGCGCTCACTTTAATCAGATCGCGACGGGTCAAACTTAAATCGTGCGGCTCGTGCTTCCCAACCCGATTATCTTCGGGGTATTCGCCTTGGTTGCTCATACCAGGCCTCCGGTATTCTAAAGGGGAAAATAAGAGTGCGTTGCGAGAGTGCTGATGCTTTTTTAAACGTTAAGCATAGTCGGCGACAGCAGGAGGATTATTCTTAAAACGCGAATGCAGCTATGAGCCCGGCTAATAAATTCATGTTCGCCGGGATGTTGATGATGATGGGAGCTGGTTTATTGCTTTAGTTGTACGATGCAAAAACCAATAAGGAAACCTGTGATTT
>NZ_JAVUPQ010000128.1:0-4670 GCF_032029835.1 Escherichia sp. AM3
AGCAGACAAGCCCGTCAGGGCGCGTCAGCGGGTTTTAGCGGGTGTCGGGGCGCAGCCCTGACCCAGTCACGTAGCGATAGCGGAGTGTATACTGGCTTAACTATGTGGCATCAGTGCGGATTATAAGAAAAGTGCACCATATGCGGTGTGAAATACCGCACAGATGCGTAAGGAGAAAATGCCGCATCAGGCGCTCTTCCGCTTCCTCGCTCACTGACTCGCTACGCTCGGTCGTTCGGCTGCGGCGAGCGGTATCAGCTCACTCAAAGACGGTGATGCGGTTATCCACAGAATCAGGGGATAACGCCAAAAGAAACATGTGAGCAAAAGGCCAGGAACAGGAAGAAGGCCGCGCCGCTGGCGTTTTTCCATAGGCTCCGCCCCCCTGACGAGCATCACAAAAACAGATGCTCAAGTCAGAGGTGGCGAAACCCGACAGGACTATAAAGATACCAGGCGTTTCCCCCTGGAAGCTCCCTCGTGCGCTCTCCTGTTCCGACCCTGCCGCTTACCGGATACCTGTCCGCCTTTCTCCCTTCGGGAAGCGTGGCGCTTTCTCATAGCTCACGCTGTTGGTATCTCGGCCCGGTGTAGGTCGTTCGCTCCAAGCTGGGCTGTGTGCACGAACCCCCCGTTCAGCCCGACCGCTGCGCCTTATCCGGTAACTATCGTCTTGAGTCCAACCCGGAAAGACACGTAAAAACGCCACTGGCAGCAGCCATTGGTAACCGTTTAGAGGAGTTAGTCTTGAAGTTATGCGCCGGTTAAGGCTAAACTGAAAGGACAGATTTGGTGGCTGTGCTCCTCCAAGCCAGTTACCTTGGTTCAAAGAGTTGCTGCTCTGAGAACCTTCGAAAAGCCGCCTTGCTGGGCGGTTTTTTCGTTTACGGACAAGACTACCTTCAGGATCGTTAGATCTCAAGACAATCATGCATAGTGAGCATACACAGGAGCCGAACTTGCTTACACTGTTCATCTTTTTTGTTTTATTAATAGCTGCATGTTTCTTTTGTTTTGCTCCACCACGAAGAGGATATGACAGAAATGAGATCATTCCATACAAAATAAAACTATCAATAAATAAATATCGCCTTTACATATACTCATCGGGAAAGGTAAGACAATACCTTTTATTTTTAGTTATTTTATCACTGTACTACTCCATAGCGGAACCATTTAAGTCTGAGTTAATAAAAAACATATCATATTCACTGATGGCTGCATTTATTTTTGATACAGGGCTTAATTTTAGCAAGGAGAATATAACTAAAGGAGTGATTTCAACAAGGTGGCATAATGACCTATATTCATCATTTGAGAGAATGAAAGCAATTAATAAAATTTACTACCCATCCAACAAAGAGATAAACACAGAAGGTCTATCCAAAGCCATCACATCATCTCTTTTCAATGATGACGCGAACTCGTTCGCAAAGAGAGATTTTCGCTTGATGTGGGACTTATCTTCTGAAAAATATCTTTCCTATAAAGAAATAATAATAAGAAAAGGCGATAAGCTTGACGCTGTATGCTTGAGATTTATAAATGATGACTACAAGTTTTTAGTTAATTTCAACAGAGATGAAGAGGTTTTCAAATACTTTCCATCTATAATGCAACCTTCACTCAAAACATATAGAGCGTTATCAAGACTAGTAAACTCAATCAAAGATCCTTCTAGATTTAAGTTCACGACAGAGTCATTAGAAATGGAGTTACTAGAATACTTAGAGTTAAGAAATGAATTATTCAATGACATAGAAGAAGTAATGGGTAGCTATGCTCAGAGGGCACCATAGTTCATGATAGCCCTCGATAGTACTTACTTATATTTTTAGAGAGGTTTAAGTGTAAGTAGAGGGAGTAACACCTGGTTTTTCAGCATCCACTCCAATGAATGCTGACACCGATACGCGATAATTCTCTTTATCGTAGCAAAATCATCCTCCAGATTGCGGTTGAGAATAGGTTCATGGTGCGCAATACGATTGCGCAGTTTTCTCACGGGACTTGTTAGCAGTAATGCTTCCCCCCGGGGACAAACGACAGAGATATACAACAAAGGCCCGCAATTAAAATACTCCGTATTTACCATAACGTCGCATTGCGCGTACCGCTTAAACGCGTTCAGCGCGATCACGGCAGCAGACAGGTAAAAACAGCAACAAACCACCCGAAAAACTGCCGCGATCGCGCCTGGTAAATTTTAACCTCATGCATAGTTATGCGCGAAACTGAATGACGATCAGTTTCGCACGTTCCAGCCGTCGAACGGGGCAAAATGGGGAGGTTTGGATATTGTTAATGCTAATGTACGTACATTAACATTGGCGCCATCCGGGTAGGGCGTGCCACAAACTGGCTCGATTTCAGGGGGTACCCCGGTCACATCCCCATTGACGGGCCACGCCAGATCCGCGCTTCGGGTTCCTGCTCTTCATGCCAGCGCCGGGCAAGCTCCTGCGCCTGACGCTCCTGTTCATCCCTTATCTGTTGTTCGTGATAAATAACCGACTCAAGCGGTCGACTTGTCCGGCTAATAGCTGCACCTGCTGACTCAAGTTCACGACACGCTCGTTCAGTATCGCGTTGTTCTGTTGCGTAACCGCGTGCATCTTCTGCAATTCTGCGAAGGCGCTCTCCCACTCGTTCAGCCGCCGCATATAGTCCTGTTGCAAATGCTCTAAGGCGTTCAGCAAATGCCCTTCCAGTTCCGTCATACTCGTTTACTCCCTGACCAGCCTCACGGCGTTCTTGTCGCCCACCGTCCAGGTGTTTTCCCCTTTCACCCCGTCCGGCAGCACCAGAAATTTCCCGTTCTCGCCATTGACGAACGTCACCCCCCAGGTTTTTGCCTCGAGTTTCGCCAGCGTGTTTTCCTGCTCTCTGATGGTCAAGATATTTTTCGCAATCCTGCTTTCCTGCCACTGAATCAGCCCCCAGCACCCCAGGAAAATGCCGCCCGTGACGCTGAGCGCGGTCAGCGCCGGAAACAGTACCCGCCCTTTGATCACCTGCCAGAGCAGGTTTTTCTGCTGCCGGGACAGTTCGGCCTCTGTGGTGCTGAGCTGCGTGCTCACGGTGGTGCTCAGCGTATCCAGTTGCTGTTTCACGGATGTTGTATGTTCGCTGATAGCGTCTCTGATTTTCTGCCTGTTTAAGCTCAGTGCCTTGTCTACAGACTCTTCTAGCTTCCTGAACTCGCTGTTCAGCATGTTCTCGGTAGAAGCGGCTCGCTCTTTCAGTTTCTTCTCGAAGTCCGTTCCCATTTGTAAAAGATTGCTCATACAGCGCCCCCTTTAGCCTGAGATTCCGCCCCCCCTCCGGGTCGGCAATACTGATACTGCTTCTGGTTGTCCTCACCACCTCAAAACCTGCCGCTGTGAGCGCCTCAGTGACATCCTGACGCGTTTTTATTGCTCCGGCACGGTAAAGCGCCTCAAGACCCCGTGTAATCGCTTCTGCGGCCTCCTGTTTCGCTTTTGGCAGATTATTCGGTGTGACAAGCGTCCGTCTGTTCTCCGGTGCGTTCGGGTCACGCAGCCCGTAATGATGATTAACCAGCGTCTGCCAGGCATTTATCCTCGGCCTGTCCGCACGGTCGTAGTACGGCTGGAGGCGCTTACCGCTCTGTAGTTCCATGTTCGGAATGACAAAATTCAGTTCGAGCCGCCCCTTATCCTGGTGTTCCACCCAGAGAATGCTGTACTGGTCTTTTTCGAGACCGGGCATAAGAACACGCTCAAAGCTCGTCATCACTCTTTCGCGTTCACCCGGCGGTAACTCCTTCTCCGCGAACGACAGAACGCCTGACGTGTATTTCTTCGAAAATGGCGTGGCATCAATGAGTTCCCGGATTTCTTCCGGGTTACCCCGGAGCACCGTTGCGCCTTCGCGGTTACGCTCCCGCCCCAGCAGGTAATCGACCGGGCCACTTCCACCGCCTTTCCCCCTGGCATGAAATTTAACTATCATCCCGTCCCCCCTGTTCCCTGACAGCCTGCCGCAACTGGCGCAATTCACCCTCGATGGCCATCAGAGCGGCCACCACATGAACCCGGTCAATCGAAGACCAGTGGCCGCTGTTCACCTTCCGGGCTGTCTGGTTCAGATTGTTCCCGATGGCAGCCAGATGCCGCAGCAATGGCGGCGATAGTGTCGGCAGTTTTCCTGTGCGCGCAACCGGCTCCCCCAGACAGACCCGCCGCATCCATTCTGCCAGTCGTTTACCCTCGCAGCGTTCCAGTAACCGGGCGTGCTCCTCATCGCTAACCCGTATCGTGAGCATCTTCTCGCGTTTCATCGGTATCATTCCCCCTAAAAAATCCCCTATTAAGGAGCCTTAAGACCATGACCAAACAGGAAAAAACAGCCCTTAACATGGCCCGCTTTATCAGAAGCCAGACGCTGACCCTGCTGGAAAAACTCAACGAGCTGGACGCGGACGAACAGGCAGACATCTGCGAATCACTTCACGACCACGCCGACGAACTCTACCGTAGTTGCCTCGCACGCTTCGGCGATGACGGTGAAAGCAACTGAAACATGCAGCTCCCGGAGACGTTCACAGCTTGCCTGTGAGCGGATGCCGGGAGCAGACAAGCCCGTCAGGGCGCGTCAGCGGGTTTTAGCGGGTGTCGGGGCGCAGCCCTGACCCAGTCACGTAGCGA
>NZ_JAVUPQ010000129.1:0-4643 GCF_032029835.1 Escherichia sp. AM3
GGTGGAGCTGCATGACAAAGTCATCGGGCATTATCTGAACATAAAACACTATCAATAAGTTGGAGTCATTACCGAATATATCAGCCTGAATGCTTTCATATTCCAGCCACACCACGGTGTTGGTAAACGCATAGATCTCGAGCGGTAAACCATTATCACCTGGAGCCAGTTGGCGTACCATTAAAGTCATATCTTTACGAATCCGCGGATGGTTACGCAGATATTCGTTCAGATAGGCACGAAAGGTTCCAATATTGGTCATTCGGCGCAGGTTTAATACCGACTCCGTAGAACCTTGCTGGCGATTCCACTCATTAATTTCCTGATGGCGGCTGGTTAAATAAGGCTTTAACAAATGCGCTTTATTCAGACGTTGCATTTCGTCTTCATCAAGAAAACGAATACTGGTGACATCAATACTGATACTGCGCTTAATACGTCGCCCGCCAGATGCTGACATCCCGCTCCAGTTTTTAAAGGAGTCAGAAACCAGAGACCAGGTGGGAATAGTGGTAATGGTATTGTCCCAGTTACGCACTTTGACGGTGGTTAACCCAATATCGATCACCGCGCCATCCGCGCCGTATTTCGGCATCTCCAGCCAGTCGCCCAGTTTCAGCATATCGTTCGCGGAAAGCTGAATACCTGCCACCAGACCAAGAATCGGATCTTTAAATACCAACATCAGCACGGCAGCCATTGCACCAAGACCGCTGATCAGAATCGCTGGCGACTGACCAATCAGCAGCGAGATCATCAAAATGCCGACCAGAATCGCGCCGATCAGTTTAATCCCCTGAAATATCCCTTTCAGCGGTAACTGAGATGCTGCCGGGAATTTCTGCGCCAGATTCAAAATAACATCCAGCAACGAGAAGACTGAAAGCAGCGCATACATCATGATCCACAACTGCGCGCAGGTAGTCAGAATATCTGCCGCTTCGGTGCCTTTTTGCAGTCAGAATACCGCCTGAATATTGACGATAATCCCCTGCAGGGTAAAAGCTAAACGGTGGAAGAGTTTATTCTGGGTAATGATTTGCAACCAAAGCCGTGAACTGGCGATGGCACGTTTTTCGAAGGTCCGCAGTACCACCCAATGCAAAATAATATGCACCACGACGGCGGTCAGAAAAATAATACCGAAAATCATCACCATCGAGGTGGTGTGATCGATCTCAATACCCGCTAAATCTTCAACCTGGGATATTAAATCCTGCATAACGTCTCCTTTATACAACAGCAGCCTATGATGACGGCTGAAACAGGGTTATGCAAATCAGGAGAATCTGAGGGGAAATAGCCGGGCAGATGCCCGGCAAGAGAGAATTACACTTCGGTTAAGGTGATGTTTTGCGGCAGACGTGATTTCGGCAGCGTAGCGTTAAAATCTTCAACGCTGTGATGACCTACCGGAACAACCACCAGACTGGTGTAGCCTTTCTCTTTCAGACCAAATTCTGCATCGAGGATGGCGGCGTCAAAACCTTCGATGGGTACCGCGTCCAGACCCAGCGCCGCCACGCCGAGCAGGAAGTTACCGACGTTGAGATAAACCTGTTTTGCCATCCACTCTGCATCATCATGCAGATCTTTACGGTGCATATCAGCGAAGAACTTGCGACCTTTATCGTTCGCGGCTTTCGCTTCCGGCGTGGCAAAGCGGCCATCAGCATCTTCCTGGTCAACAACCAGCTTCAGCCAGGCATCGTCCATCGCGGTTTTTGCACAGAACACCACGACGTGCGAGGCATCAAGTATTTTACGTTCGTTGAACACATAATTACCGGCAGCGGATTTGGCAACACGCGCTTTACCTTCTTCCGTGCTGGCAACAATAAAATGCCACGGCTGGGAGTTGGTGCTGGATGGGCTGTATTGCAGGAGAGTTTTGATCTGCTCGGCCTGTTCCGGGGTAAGTTTTTTACTGGCATCAAATGCCTTAGTGGAATGACGCTTTAAGGCGACAGAAATGATATCCATAAAGACTCCATGTGAAAGTAATTTTGCGTGCCAGCAGATTACAAGGTTCAACGAGAAATGGTAAGCGAGAAAAATGCGCTATAGATTTCCGCTTTAGCCTGGACGCACTCTTTTTTGATCGCGTTTAGCCAGACCATCAACCACCAGATTCCACGAATCGTTGATCAGATCGCGAAGTAACGCTTCGGAGATTTCCTCGCCGGGATACACCGAAATCCAGTGCTTTTTATTCATGTGATACCCTGGCTTAATGCTTGGGTATATTTGCTGATTTAACAGGGATTTTTGTGGATCGGACTTCAGATTGATAAAGGGGACGCCGCGTAGCTCCGACGACAGCATAAAAATCTTGCCGCCAATTTTAAAAACATCGAACTCCGGGCCAAAAGGCCAGCAAAGCTCGACAAAGGGTAACTCAAGGGCCAGGCGTTTCGCCGTTTCGTGCAGTGATTGCTTATCCATAAACGTTCCTTTAGGCGAAGGAGAATAAGCAAAGTATGCCGCGAAGTACGGCGATAATCGACGTTTAATCCGCCAGCGAGAACCAGCGTCGCCAGATAAAGCGCAGAACAAAATACTCAATAGCGCCCAGCACTAAAAACCACAGACAAAACAATAAAGTGTAAAGCTGACTAAGATCCATCAGATGGAACGTGCTCACCAGTTTTTGTGCCAGCGTCAGCCCCAATGCGGGGGCGGGAAGCAGCAGGCAAGAGAGGAAAGCCATCAGCAAAATGCCTGCTGCGGTGGTCAAGGTTTCTAAAGGGTGTTTCATAACATTGTTAAATGTAAGTTAAAACACCATTGTCAGGGATATTCTTCTGTAAGGCAATTCCCGACTTAGTCACCGGCCCAGATCTCACAATGCTTTTTCACCAGCCCAATCAGCGAGCCGCCATCGGCGACGAAATCGCGCATCAGCTGCGCTTCATTCAGACCGCTGACGACCTGGCGATGCAGTGCTTCAATTGCGCTCGATGCGCCAATTTTATGTGCGGAAGGGGCGATTTTTTCCAGCAATCGCAAGGTATCTTCCGTTAGCGGTCGACGATCACCAGTGTGCGGATCGGTAATGACGCCTTCCAGCCCATAGCGACAGGCCTGGAAACGGTTGAATTTATACAGCAGGTAATCTTTCTCCTGATGTTTGAACGGGCGTTCCGTCAGTAACCAGTGGGCGGTGGCCTGAATTAATCCCGCCATATTTACCGCGTGGCTAAGGGTTAACGGGGTATCCATCACCCGAACCTCCACCGTGCCAAAATGAGGACTGGGGCGAATATCCCAGTGCAGATCTTTAATGCTGTCGATCATCGTGGTGTAACTCAAACAGCGAAATAGGGCTTCAAATTGTTGCCAGTTACTGACCCACGGCATCGGGCCATTATCAGGAAAGGCGGAAAAAATATTCGGTCGTGAGGAGGCAAAACGCGTATCCGTTCCCTGCATATATGGCGACGCGGCGGAAAGGGCGATAAAGTGCGGCACAAATCGTGACAAGCCGTGCAGCAAATAAATGGCGTCATCGCCACTGGCGCAGCCAACATGGACATGCTGACCAAAAACGGTCGCCTGCTGAATGAGATAACCAAAGTTTTCCAGCGTGCGTTGATAGCGTTCGTTATCGCATACCTCCTGACGCTGCCATTTCTGAAACGGGTGCGTGCCACCGCCGCAAATTTCCAGATGATGGTCTGTGGCTGCCTGCAATACGACTTTCTGCATCGCTGAAAACTGCCCGGCAGCCTGGTTGATATCACGGCAAACATCCGTCGCCAGCTCCAGCATACTTTCGGTGATATCGTGCTTTACCTCTCCGGCCGTGATCTTATTTTTAACCGCGTCAATCAGCATTGAAGAGTCCTGGCTTAAGTCATAGCCCGGCGGATTAACCACCTGCATTTCCAGTTCAATACCGAGGGTAAAAGGTTCAGAAACATGAAAATCGGGTAATGGCATAGGTTTCTCTTATGTTGGCGTTTTCTATTCAGTATAGAAGTCGGAGCGGCTGGGCGAGATGTGGAAGTTCTGGAATGTTTCTTTTTTTTGGTGATGGTGAACTGATGGTGCCTGAAGCAATTTGGCTACTTTTGCAATGTGACAAGTTATGGCAGTGCTGACTGGTGGCGAAGAATTTTGACGATTGAGTCATGCAGAAAAAAACGGGTTCAGCTTCAGTTGATTAAATGAGGAGTGAGAAGTCCGAAACAGGACTCACTGTATAAATAAACAGCTATTTTGTTGAGGAAGGGTAAGATAACGGCGGGTGCCTGAAGCTTTCCGGTTTCAGGTTTACTCTGAGGTCTGGAAAGATGAAGCCCCAGGAGATATTTCTATCAACCCTGGGGCTGCCACTCCAAACCCGAACAATTTGGATGGTAGTCCCTTCTTCGCATGGAGGCAATATAAACATGCTGACGAAATATGCCCTTGCGGCAGTCATAGTGCTGTGTTTAACGGTGCTGGGATTTACGCTTCTGGTCGGAGATTCGCTGTGTGAGTTCACCGTAAAGGAACGTAATATTGAGTTTAAGGCTGTTCTCGCTTACGAACCGAAGAAGTAGCCGTTGTGCGGGGAGCAATCCCATAAGCGCTAACTTAAGGGTTGTGGTATTACGCCTGATATGATTTAACGTGCCGATGAATTACTCTCACGATAA
>NZ_JAVUPQ010000130.1:0-4585 GCF_032029835.1 Escherichia sp. AM3
CAGAACAGCATGGCGTAGAGAGCAAAAAGGGCGGTATAAATAATTCCGACAAATGCCAGATTGATATTTGCCCGCTGAATAACTCGCCTCGTGATGAGCGTCAAAATAAGGCTGGCAATGGCGCAGAAAAACCAGCTGGGATAATAAGCGCCGATCACCGGGATTGCCGGAGATAATGAGCATCCCGAAACCATGAAGACGGGAATTATCCAGGCTGTTTTTTTGAGTTGCATCGCCATGCGAGAGAGAACTGTTGGCATATTAAATACATCCTGTCTGCTGCGAACAATATCTGTAGTGAATATCAATATCCATTGAAGGCGTCAGTATGGCTATTTTCTTGATGAATAAAAATAGCTTTATTCAGCCACCGCATTCATAACTTATATATTTTATTTATTAATTGGCTGTATATATTTTTAAAATAAATACTTTTGGGGGCTTCAGCGCCCCCAAAAGCGAGTGACATTAATTTGGGGTTACGATATTCACCCACAAATCGAAATTATCCAGACAGGCGATAATTTCTTCCAGTTTCGCGCCATTGCCAATAATTTTGGCTTTCTTCGCTTTTACCAGATCCGCCATTTTGGCTTGTCCGGTCAGCACGGCGTGCAGATCTTCACGGCTGATGTAGAAAGAGGCGTCGGCTTGCGGTTGCAGCGTTTTCCGGTAGTTAAGCACGCTATCGTTCAGCGTCAGGTTGAGGTTATCGCCGTTGCTCATATTGAAGTTCAGGCTGATATTTTTACCCGCAGCTTTCGCGCTATCGAGGCGAACGGCCATAAAGTCGAACAGCATTTCGACCGACATCCCGCGAATGGTGTCCGGGGAACCGGTGGTGCCGTGGCTGAACTTATGCACCCCTTCGCGCAGCTCTTTCGCGCCGGTCAGGTAGAAACCGCGCCATGTGGCGGACTCGGCCTGATAGCCCAGCTGTTCAAAGTTATTCGCTTGCAGATTCTTCGCGACCTGGTCACCCGGGTTGGCGGCAATCACCTGTTTCAGCAGTTCTGCCGACCAGCGGTAATCACCTTGCTTGTTCGCTTCTTGCGCCAGGTTGATGACACGGGCAGAACCGCCCAGCGCCTGCACGTAACGTTTACCCATCTCCACCTGACCATACGGATGCAGGTTAGCCGGGTTACCGTCGTAATAGCCAAGATAGAAGTTATACACCGCGCGGGCGTTGTGGCTGACAGAACCGTAATAGCCGCGGCTGGCCCAGTTATTGGCAAGTGCAGGCGGCAGCTTAATCATGTCGCCGATTTCATTCATGGTGTAGCCCTGGTTCGCCAGGTGCAGGGTCTGG
Organism: Escherichia sp. AM3; assembly: GCF_032029835.1. Taxonomy (NCBI): domain Bacteria; kingdom Pseudomonadati; phylum Pseudomonadota; class Gammaproteobacteria; order Enterobacterales; family Enterobacteriaceae; genus Escherichia; species Escherichia sp. AM3. The sequence continues at coordinate 1,313 of NZ_JAVUPQ010000130.1, forward strand.
TCGTGAATGTACTTGATGGTATCGCGGTATTTACCAATATAATCATTGATATGCTTGATTGCCCCAGACCGGCCAGGTGTGCGGCATAAACAGCACTTCCGCGTCGTTACCCCACATATCCAGCGTTTCGTTCAGATACTCGGTCCACTTGCTGGTGTCGCGGGTTTTCGCGCCGCGCAGAGTGTAGAAGTTGTGCAGGGTATGCGTGGCGTTCTCGGCGGTACACAGGGCTTTCAGGGCCGGAATATAGAAGTGCATTTCGGCTGGCGCTTCGCTACCTGGGGTCATCAGGAAGTCAAACTCCAGGCCGTCGATAATCATCTTCTCGCCAGTTCTGACGATAGTTTTCGTCGGTGCAATAATGCTCGGGTCGCCCGTTGCCAGCGTCACGCCAAGGCCATTACCCACATTGCCTTGCGCGTTGTGCGGCAGTAACAGACCGTAAGAGTAGAGCGCACGGCGGCTCATGATGTTACCCGCCAGCACGTTTTCGCTGATGGCTTCGTCCATAAAGCCTGCAGGGGCAATCACCTGAACTTTGCCGGATTTAACATCGGCTTCAGAGATAATGCCTTTCACGCCACCATAGTGGTCGGTGTGGCTGTGAGTGTAGATAACGGCAACAATCGGTTTTTGCGGACGATGCTGGAAGTAAAGGTCAAGTGCGGCTTTTGCGGCAGGCGGCGTCACCAGCGGGTCGATAACAATAATGCCTTTCTCGCCCTCAACGAACGTAATGTTAGAGATATCCTGGCCGCGCACCTGATACATTTTATCGGTGACTTTGAACAGGCCAGAAATACCGTTGATTTGCGACTGACGCCACAGGCTGGGGTTTACGGTTTCCGGCGCTGCGGCATTAATATCAAATTTGTAATCGTCCGCGCGGTAGTAAACTTTACCGTTCGCATCACGCAGAATACCTTCATCCAGCAGCGGGGCGATAAATCCACGCTGGGCATCGTCAAAATCCTGACGATCGCTAAACGGTAATGATTTGGCGTAATTCTGATTAACCTGTTGGGTATATTGAGTGGCGGCTTTCGCTTCCTCTTTCGCGTTAGCGGTATTTACCATCATGCCGCTGGCGGCAGTTAACGCAATAACAATCCTGCTCAAACGGAATAACCGAGAGTTATTCATATAAATCTCCATTTATCATTTATGTCGTAAATATGTAATCCATGCAAAATACGTCATTTAAAGCTGGCGTTATCATAATTGGGAAATTGCGACTTTAATAAGTGGAAGTGTGAGCGGAACGCGCCATTTTATTAGGCATTTGTGCTGAAGAGGGAAAATTACAGTAAAACTATCATTGCAGAAAATAATATGAGTCGTTTTATGTGTTTATTATATATATTGTACCTGTCGTTGGCACAGCGGGACATTGCGCTACTGTGCCAACGTTTTACTCATGGGGCTTTAGCACAGAACTGTGGCAAAAAACGTTGATGCGCCAATATTGCTGCACCCTGAGCGCCATTAAAGTCAGAAGATGAGGCGGCAATAAAGCGCACGACCTGATGCGGCAGTGGACGGCGCAGGTACTTTTGGGTCATGGCAACGAGAGTCTCGCGTGGGAAGGCGGGCATATCCATCACGCCACCGCCCAGGATCACCGCATCGGGATCGAACAGATTAATGCTGGTGGCAATGGCCCGTGCCGCGTTTTCAAGCAGACTCTGGACGAAAGGGGCGTTTTCCGCATGGACGAAAAGATCGCGCAATGGGTAATTTCGGGGCTGTTGTTCGTACCAGCGTCTTAGCGCCATTCCAGAGCAATTGGTTTCCAGGCACCCAGGATTGCCACACGCGCAGTGTTGGGTCATATCTCCCAGGGGGATATGACCCAGTTCGCCTGCCACACCGTGTGCACCCGTCCACGGCGCACCGTTCATCCACACTGCGAACCCCATCCCCGTACCGAGATAGGCCGCCAGAACCAGTTGTTGCGTAAGGCGGTTTTCTACTACGTCCCAGGAGAGTTGCAGGTTAACGTCGCGGGAAAACTCAACCGGACAATTCAGCGTATTTTCGAGCTTATCGGCGAGATCATATAAATCCGCCGCTGTTAACGGCAGGTTAGGCGTAGAAATAATGGTGCGTTTATCTTTACTGACCAGCGCCGGAAATCCCATCACCAGACCATGACAGCGAGCGTTAAAGCGCCTGAGTTGCTCGTCAATCATTTCGCCGATACCCGACACCAGGCCGGGAGCAATGACTTCTGCGGTCCGCTTTTTTTCGCAGTGTAGCGTTTCACCTTCTGCTGTCCGCAGACAAAAGCGGATATGCGTTGCCCCCATATCCACGCCCGCTACGACGTTATGCTGTTTTTGCATGAGGCTGTACCTCGCTTTTTGCAGCCAGAATCTGCGCGGTCATAATTCTCCATGCTTCGTCGATATTTTCCGCATGATTAAACAGGCCGGAAGTGCCGACGATAAAGACATCCGCCCCTGCCGCCATCAGTTTTTCGTAAGTTGCCTGGTTGCAGGAACCGTCCACCTCAATTTCGTACTCCAGACCTTCTCGTTCACGCCATGCCTTCAGTTCGGCAAGTTTATCCAGCATTTCAGGAATGAACGGTTGTCCGGCAAAGCCGGGATCGACAGTCATGACCGTAATTTTATCGGCCTTATGGATATAGTATTTCATGGCCTCAACTGGCGTCTCCGGGTTAAGGATCAGCCCCACTTTCATGTCATGACGGCGGATTTCATCAATCAGGCGGAACGCCTGGCCGTTGATGGTTTCCGGATGCAGAGTGATGAAATCTGCTCCCGCACGCGCCAGTTGAGCAATGTAATCCTGCGGCCGCGTCACCATCAGATGACAGTCGAGCGGTTTAGTTGCCAGTTTTTTAACCTGACTTACGAAGAACGGTGAGAGTGTCAGATTGGGGACAAAGTGACCGTCCATGATATCGATGTGGAAGTAATCGGCATGGCTGTCGATAAATTCGATCTGTTCTTTAAATTTCAGCAGATCCATACACATTAACGAGGGGGAGATTTTCATGTTCAATTCCTTACTTACTGATAAGACGGTCAAGGGCGACAGCCGCGATAATTAATCCGCCCATCACCACCAGTTGGTAATAGGTTTGTACCTGCAAAATATTCAGACCGTTGTTGATGGTGCCGATGATCAACCCGCCAATCACCACAGAGAAAATGCGCCCCTTGCCGCCGAAGAAACTGGTGCCGCCAATGATGGCGCTGGCAATGGCATAGGTTTCAAAACCCATACCGGCAAGCGGTTCTGCGG
>NZ_JAVUPQ010000131.1:0-4544 GCF_032029835.1 Escherichia sp. AM3
GCACTACAGCGCAACACTGCGTGCCGTTGAACTGGCACCAGAATCGGTAATGAAAGATGACTCTCTCGCCAGCAACACTTCAGCATCAGGCTCCGGAACTTCAAATGCGTCCGTTTATTACAATGCTCTATTCGATGTGCCTAACCCAGAAAATCGACTTCGTATTGCCATGACTGCTCAGGTTACCCTGATTACTGATGAAGCCCAAAATACACTGCTGGTACCCATTCAGGCAGTGCACAGAAATGAGGGGAAGAAGCAACAGGTCCTGGTGCTGGCAGCAGATGGCAGGCTGGAACCCCGGAATGTGAAAACTGGTATCACGAACAGCGTGGATATTCAGATCCTCGAAGGTTTAAATGTCGGAGAAAATGTCGTGCTGTCGCTGCCGGATAAGAAAGAGCCCGAAGAAAGGATTATGCTGTGAAAAAACTTATTGAGTTAAAAGGGGTTAGCCGAACTTATGGCAACGGAGATCAAACGCGGACCGTCCTGAAAAATGTCGATTTGACAATCGTTGCTGGAGAAATGGTGGCAATCATTGGAGCCTCTGGCTCAGGCAAATCAACCTTAATGAACATAATGGGTTGCCTTGACGTACCCAATAGAGGTGATTACTACATCGACGGACAAAATGCCGCCTGTCTTTCACCCGATGAGCTGGCTAGAGTGCGCCGGGAACACATTGGCTTTATATTCCAGCGCTACCATTTGATACCTGATCTTAGCGCACTTGGTAACGTGGAGATCCCGGCCATTTACGCCAACAGCGAACGCGACAGCCGTCGGCAACGTGCAACGGCGTTGCTGGGCAGACTGGGACTGGAAGGACGTGAGCATCATAAACCTTGCGAACTTTCAGGCGGTCAGCAGCAACGCGTCAGTATTGCCCGAGCACTGATCAACGGTGGAAAGATAATTTTGGCGGATGAGCCAACTGGTGCTCTGGATTCGCAATCCGGGCAAGAAGTGTTAGCCATTCTGAATGAACTTAATCGACGTGGTCATACTGTAGTAATGGTGACCCACGATATGAAGGTCGCCCGGCACGCAAAGCGAATCATTGAGCTGTGTGATGGCGAAATCATCGCTGATAGTGGAGGTTGCGTATCTGCGACGGAAACACTACCAAAAACCAACAGAATCCGGCAAAGCTATTGGAAAACACTGCTCGATCGAACGCGTGAATCGATGCAAATGGCGCTAAAAGCGATGAAGACGCATCGCTTACGCACCACGCTTACCATGATCGGGATTGTTTTTGGTATCGCCTCCGTTGTCACTGTTGTGGCATTGGGTGAAGGAGCCAGGCAAGAAACACTGGAAGAGATTAAAAGTCTGGGGACAAACGTGGTCAGCATTTATCCCGGGCAGGATTTGTTCGATGACAGCATTGAGAGTATTAGAACATTGGTACCTGCTGACGCAAATGCACTGGCGAAGCAAGGGTTTATCGATAGCGTCAGCCCGGAAGTTAGCGCTTCAGACAACATTCGTTTTCTGGGTAAATCTGCGATAGCGTCCATTAACGGCGGTGGGCGGGAACATTTCCGGGTAAAAGGTATTGAGTTGTTGCAAGGGACTACTTTTAGAGACGATCGCAACGCTCTACAGGAAGTTATTATCGATGAGAATACTCGTAAGGCCATTTTCGACAACACAGGGTTACAGGCTCTGGGGCAAATAGTCTTTCTTGGTTCTGTACCAGCACGAGTGGTTGGCATCGCTAAAAGTAACAACCGTAGTGATGCATCAAATCGCATTACTGTGTGGATGCCTTACAGCACGGTGATGTACCGTATTGTGGGTAAACCAGTTCTGACCGGTATTAGCGTCAGGCTAAAAGACAATGTGGATAACGAGGCTGCAATCAGCGCTATCTCCCAACTATTAACCCGGCGTCACGGCATAAAAGACTTCCAGCTTTATAACTTTGAACAAATAAGAAAGTCTATCGAACACACCTCAATGACCTTCAGTATTTTAATTCTTATGGTCGCATGTATCTCACTAATGATCGGCAGTATCGGGGTGATGAACATCATGTTGATTTCTGTAACGGAACGAACTCATGAAATTGGCGTACGAATGGCGGTTGGCGCGAGACGCAGCGACATTATGCAACAGTTTATTATTGAGGCCGTATTGGTTTGCCTGATTGGTGGCGCACTCGGTATTGCACTGTCGTATATCACAGGTGCGCTCTTTAACGCTCTGGCGGACGGGATATTCGCAGCTATATATTCGTGGCAGGCTGCTGTTGCTGCATTTTTTTGCTCAACCTTAATTGGCATAATCTTCGGGTATCTCCCAGCCCGCAAGGCAGCAAGGATGGACCCGGTTATTTCACTGGCCAGCGAATAATATATGAAAATTTTATCATCGTTGACTTTATGCCTTATCACCGCACTCTGTTCAGGTTGCACAAACGTGCTGAAAAGTGACTATCGCGCTCCCGAAGTGAACTATCCCATCAACTGGACCAAGGGCGATGTGGACGGAAATACATCCCCGTTTGACTGGGAAGAATTTAACGATCCTAATCTCGATAACTGGCTTCACCTGGTGATGACAAGTAATAACGACATAGCTATAGCTGCACTGCGGATACATCGGGCGCAGCTGGATGCGGAAAGAACAGGTATCACCAATACTCCTGCACTAAAGGCGGCACTGAGTATGGACGGAAAAAAACAGCTGAATAACTCGTCCGGCTGGGCAAAAAGCGGTTCTGCCAGCCTTGGCACCAGCTATGAGCTGGATCTCTGGGGAAAAATTGCCCGTCAGCGTGATGTTGCTGAGTGGGCAGTCCATGCCAGTGAAGAAGATTTTCGCTCCGCGCGCCTGATGCTGCTTTCAGAGGCCAGCAATAATTACTGGCGTATCGGTTTTGTAAATCAACAAATTACCACCCTCCAGCAGAGTATTGACTATGCAAAAGAGACGCTGCGTCTGGCCGAGGTTCGCTATCGTGCAGGAAATATCTCGTCGCTGGATGTGATTGACGCGCAGCAAAACCTGCTCACGCAAGAGAACCAGCTTACAGGGCTACAACGAGAACATTCACAGCTACTCAATCAGCAGGCCGTTTTGCTCGGCACCGTGCCCGGTTGCCAGATAGTCGAGCCCACAACGCTGCCAAAAGGAAGCCTGCCTAAGGTCAATGCGAATATTCCTGCCAGCATACTGATGCGCCGGCCTGACATAAGTGCTAAAGAGTGGCAGTTGCGTGAGGCGCTAGCTACGGTTGATATCAAGCGTAGCGAATATTACCCCACCTTCAACCTGACAGGCGCTTTGGGTACCAGCAGCGCTTCGCTACTGGCATTACTGCATAATCCGGTCGGTTCCGTAGGCGCTAACCTGACGCTACCGTTCCTGGAGTGGCGACAGCGGGACATAGAGGTAAAAATTGCCCGTAACGATTACGAACAGCGAGTGCTGGAGTTTAAACAGCTACTTTATAAGGCAATGAGCAGTATAGAGGACGCGCTTTCATTTCGTAACCAGTTGCTGCTTCAGGAGACAAGACTCAGGGAAGAACTGGAACTTGCACGTAAGTCAGAGTGGTTAAACGAAGTTCGTTACCGGCATGGTGCAGTACGTATTTCATTCTGGCTTGATGCTCAGGAAAAACGTCGTCAGGCGGAGCTGCGACTGGATGAAAACCGCTTCAATCAGTTGCAGAATCTAGCAAAAATTTATCTTGAGTTTGGCGGGGCATCAACCTTTCCTTAAGTCTAATTGGGGACAACCAGGAGCAATAAGGAGTGAAAAATAGCCACAGCTGAAAACACCATAGCCATTGACATTTGAGCTTTACCTGCTCTTGAAAACAAAAAATCACTGTTAAGCGCAATGCTATTCACTTCAGCAGAGCAGTATTGCGTGTCACGAGCATGTTTACCATTCTGTGTAAATATCTTTTCTTAAAAGTGATCATCAAAGCAGTCATCAAACTCGATAAATATCCACCGGCATAGCGTAATGCCGAGCAATTAAGGATCAATTGACCGCTCCTTAAACTGCGGCACTATAACGGCTTCTACAACAGGGAGCCGTTTTCTTGTGCATAGAAACCCCCCAGCTAGGCTGGGGGTTCCGGAAAGCTTTCAGCTTTGAGCCAGTTATTAAAACCCCTTTTGATTTATTAAAACACCTTGCGGTCTGGCAACTGCAAGTGTCAAACAAGAAATCAAAAGGGGGTCCCAATGGGGAACGAAAAGAGCTTAGCGCACACCCGATGGAACTGTAAATATCACATAGTATTTGCGCCAAAATACCGAAGACAGGTGTTCTACAGAGAGAAGCGTAGAGCAATAGGCTGTATTTTGAGAAAGCTGTGTGAGTGGAAAAGTGTACGGATTCTGGAAGCTGAATGCTGTGCAGATCATATCCATATGCTACAATGTTTGTCAAAGCTCAGTGAAAATGTCTAATCACTGGCTCATTATAAATGTCCATATATTGAAAAGGCCGCTGCGAAAATCCCTCCCGCAGCGGCCTCTTTAGCATAACGTCATTGTGCGCACCTTTATTCTGTC
>NZ_JAVUPQ010000132.1:0-4491 GCF_032029835.1 Escherichia sp. AM3
GGTGGAGCTGCATGACAAAGTCATCGGGCATTATCTGAACATAAAACACTATCAATAAGTTGGAGTCATTACCCATCTGATGAACTGATTGATGTTTATCTTCAATTCTGCATGATTTTTCCTAGGGTCGAGCAAAGTTTTTTTGGTGGCTTTGCTAAGGGGGAAGACAGTTTAAATTATGCGCGAACGTTACTTGACGCCGGGATAAAGGTGCCCAACGAACTTTTTCACGATTTTAAGCAGAGATACATTTTGAATGGGGATGCGCAGGAAAGACTTGACGCCCTCTGTGTCGGTCGAGAGAGAGATAGGCGGGGAATAGTTAATGGACTTCAAAATGACGCAGCAACAGATCTAAACACCATGTCTACAGTATTAAAGATAGTTATAAGGATAAGAAATAACCTTTTCCACGGAAATAAAGACGCTTATCTTTTTGTTGATTCTCAAGAGCAAGCGCAACTATTGAGGTGGTGCGTGAGATTTCTCCAAGGATTATTAAATTAATCTACCTTTGATTTTCCATAATCAACCAGCAATAATAATGTCACCGGAGCCTGAACAACATCGGTGACTTCTGCGCTAAACGGGGACGTTTATGCGCACATACAATCTAAACTCTCTTTTGCTGTCACAGATGCAGAAATGCACCTGCGATTTTTTGCATCCAGCGTTTGACCTCTGCGGAGGTGAATCGTGAATCTCCTACAAGATGGCATCAAATTGCATCGTGGTAACTTCACCGCTATCGGTCAGCAGATCCAGCCTTATCTGGAGGACGGCAAATGCTTTCGCATGGTGCTTAAACCGTGGCGCGAGAGACGCAGTCTTTCCCAGAATGCACTCAGCCACATGTGGTACAGCGAAATCAGTGAATACCTCATCAGCAGGGGTAAAACGTTCGCCACTCCACCTTGGGTAAAAGATGCTCTCAAACACACTTATCTCGGTTATGAAACCAAAGAACTGGTTGATGTCGTAACCGGTGAAATCACCACCATTCAGTCATTACGTCATACCTCCGATCTCGATACCGGAGAGATGTATGTCTTCCTGTGTAAGGTTGAAGCCTGGGCGATGAATATTGGCTGCCACCTGACTATTCCGCAGAGCTGCGAGTTCCAGCTGCTCCGCGACAAGCAGGAGGCGTAATGGCTACACCGCTTATTCGTGTCATGAACGGACACATCTACAGAGTATCTAATCGTCGTAAGCGTAAGCCTGAGCTGAAGCCATCCGAAATACCAACACTGCTCGGATATACCGCTAGCCTGGTTGATAAAAAATGGTTGCGACTGGCAGCAAGGAGGAATCATGGCTGATTTGAGAAAAGCAGCGCGTGGTCGGGAATGCCAGGTAAGAATCCCTGGCGTATGTAATGGCAATTCTGAGACGTCTGTACTGGCACATATCCGGCTGGCTGGATTGTGCGGTACCGGTATCAAACCGCCAGACCTGATTGCCACCATTGCATGTTCTGCCTGCCACGACGAAATCGACCGCCGCACGCATTTTGTTGACGCTGGATATGCAAAAGAATGCGCGCTGGAAGGTATGGCGAGAACGCAGGTTATCTGGCTGAAAGAGGGGGTAATTAAGGCGTGAATACTTACCACATCACACTACCCTGGCCGCCGAGCAATAACCGCTACTACCGCCATAATCGAGGGCGCACGCACATCAGCGCAGAAGGGCAGGCATACCGCGATAACGTCGCCCGAATCATTAAAGGCTCAATGCTGGATATCGGTCTGGCTATGCCTGTGAAAATCCGCATTGAGTGCCACATGCCGGATCGCCGTCGCCGTGACCTGGATAATCTGCAAAAAGCCGCTTTTGACGCACTCACTAAAGCAGGTTTCTGGCTGGATGATGAGCTGGTCGTTGATTACCGCGTTGTGAAGATGCCTGTTACCAAAGGTGGGAAGCTGGAACTGACCATCACTGAACTGGGAGATGAATGATGTTTGAGTCTTATATGGCAGAACGTCTTCGCCGCCGCTGGGTGCGCCTGCGCTTATATCGTTTCCCCGGTTCTGTTTTGACCGATTACCGAATACTGAAGAGTTACGCCAAAACCCTGACAGGAGCAGGAGTATGAAGTCAGAGATAACAATCAACTAATACTGTTTTGTTGATTTTTGCTTGTAATTGGCGTTTTGGTCTGATTTTTGTGGAGTAAGTTGATGCGTGATATTCAGATGGTTCTTGAGCGTTGGGGAGCGTGGGCGGCTAATAATCATGAAGATGTGACCTGGTCGTCCATTGCCGCCGGTTTTAAGGGATTAATTCCTTCAAAAGTAAAATCTCGCCCGCAATGTTGTGACGATGACGCGATGATCATTTGCGGGTGCATGGCCCGTCTGAAAAAGAACAACAGCGATTTGCACGATTTATTAGTAGATTATTATGTAGTCGGTATGACATTCATGTCACTGGCAGGTAAGCATTGCTGCTCTGATGGTTATATCGGGAAAAGGTTACAGAAGGCTGAGGGCATAATTGAAGGGATGTTAATGGCATTAGATATCCGGTTAGAGATGGATATCGTTGTTAATAACTCTAATTAATATGCCAATTGTTTACTAAAAATTATTAAAAATGGGGCGTTGAGACGCCCCCAAAAATAAAGGGTAATATATAACAGAAGGTTTATATAGTTAGAAGCAAGGTTGTGCTTCTAAAGGAAGTGGCTTGAGGGAGCCACTTATATGTTGGGGAGGCAATGCCTCCCGCAACATATCTTTTTCGTAATCAGATTAGAACTGGTAAACCAGACCTACAGCAACGATGTCATCAGTGCTTACACCGAGTGCTTTAGTGAAGTCATTTTTGTCAAGCAGGTTGATTTTGTAATCAACGAAAGTAGACATATTTTTGTTGAAGTAATAGGTTGCACCTACATCAACATATTTGACTAAGTCCTGATCGCCCCATACTCCAAGATCCTTACCTTTAGATTGCAGGTAAGCAACGGACGGACGCAGACCGAAATCGAACTGATATTGTGCAACAGCTTCGAAGTTTTGGGCTTTATTAGCAACGAAGTGATCAGCAAATACAGTCATATTCTGGGTTTCAGAATAGGTAGTGGCCAGGTAAATGTTGTTAGCGTCATATTTCAGACCTGCGGCCCAAACTTCTGCATTTTTACCGGAAGCAAATACTTCAGGAAGAACTTTCCCTGCATTAACTTGAGTGTCGGTACGATCAGATTTTGCATAAGTTGCACCGATACCGAATCCTTCGTATTCATAGGTAGCAGAGAAACCGAAGCCATCACCGTTACCTTCGGTGTAGTTATCGAAATCGCTACGATCGTTTTTGCCTTGGTACTGAGCAGCAAAGTTCAGACCATCAACCAGGCCAAAGAAGTCGTTGTTACGATAGGTTGCAACACCAGTGGTGCGACCAGTCATGAACACATCTGTTTGGGTCCAGGTATCGCCACCGAATTCTGGCAGAACGTCAGTCCACGCACCGATGTCGTATGCTACACCGTAGTTACGGCCGTAATCGATGGAGCCGTAGTCACCGAATTTCAGGCCAGCGAAGGCAAGACGGGTTTTATCTTTGGAGGAACCTTGAGATTCAGCGCGGTTGCCTTTGAATTCATATTCCCACTGACCGAAACCAGTCAGTTGATCGTTGATTTGGGTTTCACCTTTGAAGCCAAGACGGGCATAAGTAGTATCACCATCATCTGCATCATTAGAGGAGAAGTAGTGTTTAGCATTAACTTTCCCGTACAGATCCAGCTTGTTACTGTCTTTATTATAAATTTCAGCTGCCTGAGCAGACATCGCCATCAGTACTGATGCAGCTACAGCAGAAATTGCCACTGTTAATTTTTTCATCGTGAGCCCTTTTTTTTGAACTATTATTAAAAAATGATGTCACTGCGCGATAAATATTCATCTAATCAATATGATTATTTCAAGATGTAAGTTTTGGTTTCTCGTTTGATTTGTGAAGTAGATCTCTATTTTTATCTGAACTTTTTTCTATCGAATCCTATTCATGGCTCTTGGCTGAATAAAAATAAATCTATTAGCCAATTTATATTAACGGTTGTTATTTATAAGTGCTCTATGATTTGAAGGTTCAATTTAAATCGGCTAAAAATAACACTAGAAATTATTTGTTGGTTATTTGTTGAGATTTGCTTATGTATTTGTAGTGGTGTTTTCAATACTCGGTAGCATTCTCGCAAATATCATTTAGTGGTTTACGTACGTAAAAAATTGGTTATGCTGTTAAGAGTGGTTACTTCGTCACACAGCTTAAACCCGCCGTCGAGCGGGTTTTTCCATTTTTTGAGTCTCGATATTAGCTGATAACCCAATACCTGAGTTATTCACTGACTCCGAGTCTGTTACGTTTCGTAGTATTCCCTCAATTTACACCCGCTTTGTCTGCGAGGTGGGGTTATGAAATCCATGGATAAGTTAACAACGGGTGTCGCCTATGGCACCTCAGCAGGTAGTGCCG
>NZ_JAVUPQ010000133.1:0-4303 GCF_032029835.1 Escherichia sp. AM3
GCCTTGATATATGCCCCGCCCGGGATGGCTGCCTTCACTACTAATGTTATTGGTGTGGTAAACGATGAGACTGTAGATGGCAACCAAAAAGTGGATGAACGAGGTACAACAAATAACACTCATATTATCAACCATGGCCAGCAGAATGTTCATGGCGGGGTATCTAATGGAAGTCTTATTGAATCTGGTGGATATCAAGATATAGGAAGTCATAACAATTTTGTGGGGCAGGCTAATAATACAACCATTAACGGTGGCAGACAGTCAATTCATGACGGGGGTATTTCCACAGGTACGACAATCGAGAGTGGCAATCAGGACGTTTATAAAGGGGGTATCAGCAATGGAACGACAATTAAGGGCGGTGCTTCACGCGTAGAGGGAGGGAGTGCGAATGGAATACTCATTGATGGTGGTAGCCAGATAGTAAAAGTTCAAGGGCATGCTGATGGTACAACGATAAATAAGTCTGGCTCTCAGGACGTAGTACAAGGAAGTCTGGCAACGAACACAACCATAAATGGTGGTCGACAGTATGTTGAACAGAGCACAGTAGAAACAACAACCATTAAAAATGGCGGTGAGCAAAGAGTATATGAGAGCCGTGCGCTGGACACGACGATTGAAGGCGGAACTCAGTCTCTGAATAGTAAGTCAACGGCAAAAAATACGCATATCTATTCTGGTGGCACGCAAATTGTTGATAACACCAGCACCTCGGATGTTATTGAAGTTTATTCTGGTGGCGTGCTTGATGTTAGTGGTGGTACGGCAACAAATGTTACCCAGCACGATGGTGCAATTTTAAAAACTAACACTAACGGTACGACGGTGAGCGGTACGAATAGTGAAGGTGCATTCTCCATCCACAATCACGTGGCAGACAATGTGTTGCTGGAAAACGGTGGTCATTTAGACATAAACGCATATGGTTCGGCAAACAAGACGATTATTAAAGATAAAGGAACAATGTCAGTTTTAACCAATGCTAAAGCTGATGCGACCCGAATAGATAATGGCGGGGTTATGGATGTTGCAGGAAACGCGACAAATACCATAATTAATGGTGGCACACAGAATATTAATAATTATGGCATAGCCACAGGCACCAATATCAACAGCGGAACGCAAAATATCAAAAGCGGCGGGAAAACTGACACAACAATTATATCCTCCGGGAGCCGGCAGGTTGTTGAGAAAGATGGTACGGCAATTGGCAGCAATATTAGCGCCGGAGGCTCGCTGATTGTCTATACCGGCGGTATTGCACATGGGGTTAACCAGGAGACGGGCAGTGCTTTAGTTGCCAACACGGGCGCAGGGACTGATATCGAAGGATACAACAAGCTCTCTCACTTCACTATTACCGGAGGGGAGGCTAATTATGTTGTGCTGGAAAATACCGGCGAACTGACGGTAGTGGCTAAAACCTCGGCGAAAAATACTACCATTGATACTGGCGGTAAGCTGATTGTCCAGAAGGAGGCTAAAACAGATAGCACCAGACTTAATAATGGCGGCGTTCTGGAGGTTCAGGACGGTGGTGAGGCTAAGCATGTTGAGCAACAATCCGGCGGCGCATTAATTGCTTCCACGACCTCCGGAACACTTATCGAAGGAACCAACAGTTATGGTGATGCTTTCTACATCAGGAATTCAGAAGCTAAAAATGTAGTGCTGGAAAACGCTGGCTCATTAACAGTCGTCACTGGTTCCCGCGCAGTTGACACGATTATTAATGCCAACGGCAAAATGGATGTTTATGGAAAAGATGTTGGCACTGTACTCAATAGTGCTGGCACCCAAACAATATATGCCAGTGCCACTTCTGATAAAGCAAATATCAAAGGTGGCAAGCAAACGGTATATGGTTTAGCCACTGAAGCAAATATCGAAAGTGGTGAACAAATTGTTGATGGTGGGTCAACAGAGAAAACACACATCAATGGTGGCACGCAAACCGTTCAGAATTATGGTAAGGCAATCAATACCGATATCGTCTCTGGCCTACAACAAATTATGGCAAACGGGACAGCGGAAGGTTCCATTATTAATGGGGGTTCACAGGTAGTTAATGAGGGCGGTCTGGCTGAAAACTCGGTGCTTAATGACGGCGGCACACTCGATGTGCGGGAGAAAGGCAGCGCAACGGGGATACAGCAGAGTAGCCAGGGCGCTTTGGTTGCAACCACCAGGGCGACGCGGGTCACAGGAACACGCGCGGATGGCGTCGCGTTCAGCATCGAGCAGGGTGCGGCGAACAATATCCTGCTGGCAAATGGCGGCGTGTTAACCGTGGAGTCAGACACCTCTTCTGACAAAACACAGGTCAATATGGGCGGACGGGAGATCGTCAAAACAAAAGCCACTGCGACAGGCACGACGCTCACCGGCGGCGAACAAATCGTCGAGGGTGTGGCGAATGAGACAACGATTAACGACGGCGGAATACAAACAGTTTCAGCTAACGGAGAGGCAATAAAAACAAAGATCAATGAAGGCGGTACGCTGACAGTCAACGATAATGGCAAAGCGACAGATATCGTCCAGAACAGCGGTGCCGCTCTCCAGACGAGCACGGCTAACGGTATTGAAATCAGCGGTACTCACCAGTACGGTACTTTTTCCATTTCCGGCAATTTAGCGACTAATATGTTGCTGGAAAATGGCGGTAATTTATTGGTATTAGCAGGTACCGAAGCTCGCGACTCCACGGTTGGCACGGGTGGGGCAATGCAAAACCTGGGTCAGGACTCCGCCACAAAGGTTAACTCTGGCGGGCAATATACCCTTGGGCGGTCAAAAGATGAGTTTCAGGCTCTGGCCCGGGCAGAAGATCTCCAGGTCGCTGGCGGTACGGCAATCGTCTACGCAGGTACGCTGGCGGATGCATCGGTCAGTGGCGCGACAGGAAGCCTGTCGTTAATGACGCCACGGGATAATGTGACGCCAGTTAAACTTGAAGGGGCGGTCCGGATTACCGATAGCGCGACATTGACTCTGGGAAATGGCGTCGATACCACGCTTGCCGACCTGACGGCTGCCAGCCGGGGCAGTGTCTGGCTTAACAGCAATAATTCCTGTGCAGGTACCAGCAACTGCGAATATAGAGTAAACAGTTTGCTACTCAACGACGGTGATGTTTATTTGTCAGCACAAACAGCAGCGCCTGCCACAACTAACGGTATCTACAATACGCTGACAACCAATGAACTTTCCGGTAGCGGTAATTTCTACCTGCATACCAACGTTGCAGGCTCCCGGGGCGATCAACTGGTCGTCAACAACAACGCCACTGGTAATTTTAAAATCTTTGTTCAGGATACCGGCGTCAGCCCACAGTCTGACGACGCGATGACGCTGGTGAAAACAGGGGGAGGGGATGCTTCGTTTACGCTGGGCAATACCGGCGGTTTCGTTGATCTTGGGACCTATGAGTATGTCCTGAAAAGTGACGGCAACAGCACCTGGAACCTGACCAATGATGTCAAACCCAACCCGGACCCCATCCCAAATCCAAAGCCAGACCCAAAACCCGATCCAAAGCCAGACCCAAATCCAAAACCAGACCCTACTCCCGATCCAACGCCGACACCCGTTCCGGAGAAACGCATTACGCCTTCTACGGCAGCCGTACTCAATATGGCAGCAACATTACCGTTGGTATTTGATGCTGAGCTAAACAGTATTCGCGAGCGGTTGAACATAATGAAAGCGAGTCCACACAACAATAATGTCTGGGGGGCGACGTATAACACCCGTAATAATGTCACCACCGATGCGGGTGCCGGGTTTGAGCAGACGCTGACCGGAATGACAGTGGGGATCGACAGCCGTAATGATATTCCTGAAGGAATTACCACGCTAGGCGCTTTTATGGGCTATTCCCATTCACATATCGGTTTTGATCGCGGAGGACATGGCAGTGTGGGCAGTTATTCTCTGGGCGGCTATGCCAGTTGGGAACATGAAAGTGGTTTCTATCTGGACGGTGTCGTGAAGCTGAACCGTTTTAAAAGTAACGTAGCAGGTAAAATGAGCAGCGGTGGAGCCGCCAATGGCAGTTACCACAGCAACGGGCTGGGCGGTCACATTGAAACCGGGATGCGATTTACCGATGGTAACTGGAACCTGACGCCGTATGCATCGTTAACGGGGTTCACCGCTGATAACCCCGAATATCATTTATCCAATGGCATGAAATCGAAATCAGTCGATACCCGCAGTATATATCGTGAACTGGGCGCACCGCGGAGTTACAACATGCGTCTGGGGAACGGGATGGACGTTGAGCCGTGGCTGA
>NZ_JAVUPQ010000134.1:0-4249 GCF_032029835.1 Escherichia sp. AM3
GTGGAGCTGCATGACAAAGTCATCGGGCATTATCTGAACATAAAACACTATCAATAAGTTGGAGTCATTACCTAAATCACAATGTTATCTCAGAGATGACTCATAACTTCGGATTTCTATGAAAATATTGACGTAATTTTGCTTTTCTCTCGTTAGAATAGCGCGCACAAGGAACTGTGAAAAAGGAGTGGCAATGATCAAGAAGACAACGGAAATTGATGCCATCTTGTTAAATCTCAATAAGGCTATCGATGCCCACTACCAGTGGCTGGTGAGTATGTTTCACAGCGTGGTCGCGAGAGATGCCAGTAAGCCAGAAATAACGGATAACCATTCTTATGGACTGTGCCAGTTTGGTCGGTGGATTGATCATCTGGGGCCACTCGATAACGATGAATTACCTTACGTTCGGCTAATGGATTCTGCCCATCAACATATGCATAACTGTGGTCGGGAATTAATGCTGGCTATTGTTGAAAATCACTGGCAGGACGCGCATTTCGACGCCTTTCAGGAGGGGGTGTTTTCTTTTACTGCGGCATTAACCGATTACAAAATTTATTTGCTGACGATCCGTAGCAATATGGATGTTTTGACGGGATTGCCGGGGCGTCGGGTTCTTGATGAATCCTTTGATCATCAGTTACGCAACGCTGAGCCTCTGAATCTTTATTTAATGTTGTTGGATATTGACCGATTTAAATTGGTTAATGATACCTACGGGCATTTAATCGGCGATGTAGTATTACGCACCCTGGCAACTTACTTAGCCAGTTGGACGCGTGATTACGAAACGGTTTATCGCTACGGGGGCGAAGAATTTATCATTATTGTCAAAGCGGCTAATGATGAAGAAGCATGTCGTGCAGGTGTCAGAATTTGCCAGTTAGTCGATAACCATGCCATCACACATTCTGAAGGGCATATCAACATTACCGTGACAGCAGGTGTCAGTCGCGCATTTCCTGAAGAGCCTCTGGATGTGGTCATTGGAAGAGCAGACCGGGCAATGTATGAGGGTAAGCAAACCGGAAGAAACCGCTGCATGTTTATTGACGAACAAAATGTGATTAACCGAGTTTAAGCTCCGTTTAACATTCATTGAGAAAACTGATGCTACTGTGTCAACGATCCGTTATCAGTGCAGGAAAATGCCTGTTAGCGTAAAAGCAAAACACAAATCTATCCATGCAAGCATTCACCGCCGGTTTACTGGCGGTTTTTTTTCGCCGTCATAAAAATCAGGCCCCTTGTACACAACTGTAACAAGGGGCCGGTTAGGTGAGGGATTATCTCCGTTCATTAGTCATCCCATTTGTGGCTGAAATACGCGGCCAGAAAACCAGAAAATAAAATTATTCCCAGTACGGCCATAAAAACATTCATATTACCCAGCATTATTTGCCTCCGTTTATGGTGTGGTGTGTTTCCTCGCTTACCTTAATTTTCATCTCAATGAGAAAGATATTAGCAGAGGTAACCTAAACGAAGGCTGAATTAAATCTTTATTGTGTTCGACTTAAATCAACAAAGCGCGGGCTGCCCCCACGGTCTTGCTCGAATCCCTTTTAACATCAGCACCCACGCAGCAATGATCACCAACGCTAAGATGACAAACAGCGAGGAAGGCGGCAGGCTGGTTAGCACTACGCCACTCACTAATGGGTTAATCGCGGCACCAAGCCAGCCTAAAGACTGGGCGGAAAAATAGCTGGCTTTCATTCCTGGCGGCGCAATATGGTCAATCAACATATACTCGCCCGGCGCATAAATGATTTCACCGACAGTAAATACCGCAGCTGACATACCCCACAATAGCAGGCTGTTGCCGGAAAAAATAAAACCGACCAGACCGATGACGAAACAGAGGGTGCCTGCTGTCATCAGCGCGCGGATGTTAGCCGGGTTAAGTCGGCGGCCCACGGAATATTGCAACGTAACCACCATGGCAGCATTCACCGGAAGAACAACCGCGACCACCTTTTCGGCAAAATCCCCATCAGCAATCACCATCACATATTGTGAAATGCATGAAGCAAATGCGCCGCTTACAAAAGAAGCCAGAAAACCAGAGCAGGTAAACCACAACAGTGCTTTATCTTGTAATAAAACTTTCGGCGACCAGACACTGCCTGTTTCCGTGGCGATGATTTTCTCGCTGCGCTTTACCCAAATTTGAATGAAAAGCATGGGAAACGCGGAACAGATAGCTGCCAGCCAGAAGGGCAGATTGATGCTCTGCATCACCAACAGCGTGCCGAGCGGCGGACCGATGGTCCAGCCAATGTTTAGCATGGTGTAGTTGATTGAGAAGATTTTCGTTTTGCTGGTGGACGAAAGATTGTCGGCAAACCAGGCTTTCAGCACGGTAGCAAAAACAGAATAGGCGCAGTTAATGAGGGCAAAAAAGAGCACAACCAGCGTCACGTTATTCACTAAAGGAATGGCAATAAAACCGCTGGCGAAGGCGGTAATTGCCAGTAACATATAGCGTTTCTTGTCGAACTTATCCGCCAGGATACCAAAACCGAGGCTAAAAACGACGCCAATAGTGAGCGCAATTGTCATCGCATAACCGATTAGATCGACACTCAGGCTGTACTGGCGACTCAAGTAAATGGTCATAAATGGCAGCGTAGCGCCGCGTCCGATGGTTAATAACAACGACGAGGCAAGAAGGGCGCTGGTAGAGCGTCGTAGGGATAAGTTCATTTGTCTGTCCGGCAGTGCGTTTCGTTATGTTTTGTTTTAGAGATGTAAAGAAATAGCATGGCAAAAATCCGAAGTATAGCGACTTATTTGCGCATTAATGCCGTCGTAACCGGCGACTAACGAATCAACTGTTAAAGAAAAGTAAATTCAGCTAAGTTGATTGCTTACAAAAGATGAAATTCAGAGGCGGTAGAATGTCGCGAAAAGATGGTGTGTTGGCGCTACTGGTAGTGGTCGTATGGGGGCTAAATTTTGTGGTCATCAAAGTGGGGCTTCATAACATGCCACCGCTGATGCTGGCCGGTTTGCGCTTTATGCTGGTCGCTTTTCCGGCCATCTTTTTTGTTGCACGACCGAAAGTACCACTGAATTTGCTCTTGGGGTATGGATTAACCATCAGTTTTGCGCAGTTTGCCTTTCTGTTCTGCGCCATTAACTTTGGTATGCCTGCTGGACTGGCTTCGCTGGTGTTACAGGCACAGGCGTTTTTTACTATCGTGCTTGGCGCGTTTACTTTCGGGGAGCGACTGCATGGCAAACAATTGGCGGGGATCGCCTTAGCGATTTTTGGCGTACTGGTGTTAATCGAAGATAGTCTGAACGGTCAGCATGTGGCGATGCTCGGCTTTATGTTGACCCTGGCTGCAGCATTTAGTTGGGCGTGTGGCAACATCTTCAATAAAAAGATCATGTCGCACTCAACGCGTCCGGCGGTGATGTCGCTGGTAATCTGGAGCGCTTTAATCCCAATCATTCCCTTCTTTGTTGCCTCGCTGATTCTCGATGGTTCCGCATCCATGATTCACAGTCTGGTTACTATTGATATGACCACCATCTTGTCGCTGATGTATCTGGCGTTTGTGGCGACAATTGTTGGTTATGGGATCTGGGGGACGTTACTGGGACGCTATGAAACCTGGCGGGTTGCACCGTTATCGTTACTGGTGCCCGTAGTCGGACTGGCAAGTGCGGCACTATTGTTGGATGAACGCTTAACGGGTCTGCAATTTTTAGGTGCGGTGCTCATTATGACCGGGCTGTATATCAATGTATTTGGCTTGCGGTGGCGTAAAGCGGTAAAGGTTAGAGGCTAAACCATACGCACAGAATGTGATGTCAGCACTCTGTGCGTCTGCTTTTATCGCGGGAAAAAGTACTTTACCTGGAACTCGATAATATTGCTGTAAAGTAACGAATAATCCAGCGGAATAGAGTTACTGTCCACAGCCTGGGTCTGAATTTTAAGTATGGGATCCCGTGGGCTGATCCGTAAAATACTGGCGATTTCTGGGGTAGGAAAAGTAGGGGAGAAAGTTTCATAGGTGCCAATGATTTTGATCCCGCATTCGTTCTCAATATACGAAAATTTGGATTTTTGCATATGTGATACGGTTAAATCAGGAAAACGTGCCACTGACATCCACGTTTCTTCTAATTGTGCCGCATTATCCTCAATGAATCGCAGGTGATGCTGCCAACTTACTGATTTAGTGTATGATGGTGTTTTTGAGGTGCTCCAGTGGCTTCTGTTTCTATC
>NZ_JAVUPQ010000135.1:0-4214 GCF_032029835.1 Escherichia sp. AM3
CGTTGGATCGCGTCCTGACAATTCAACGCGAATTACAAGTTTCGATGCAATCACTATTACTCAAAGCAGGTTTAAACACAGAACAGGTTGCGCAACTGGAGTCCGAAAATGAAGGAGAATAACCTTAATCGCGTCATCGGATGGTCTGGTTTACTGCTGACGTCTTTATTGAGTACCAGCGCACTCGCAGACAATATCGGCACCAGCGCAGAAGAGCTGGGGCTGAGCGATTATCGCCATTTTGTTATTTATCCCCGTCTCGATAAAGCGCTGAAGGCACAGAAAAATAACGACGAAGCAACCGCCATCCGCGAATTTGAATATATACACCAGCAGGTGCCGGATAATATTCCGCTGACTTTATACCTTGCGGAAGCCTATCGCCATTTTGGTCATGATGACCGGGCGCGGCTGTTGCTTGAGGATCAACTGAAACGTCACCCAGGAGATGCCCGACTTGAGCGCAGTCTGGCGGCTATTCCGGTTGAAGTGAAAAGCGTTACGACAGTTGAAGAACTGCTTGCCCAGCAAAAAGCGTGCGATGCTGCGCCGACCCTGCGTTGTCGCAGTGAAGTCGGGCAGAATGCCCTGCGGCTGGCACAGTTACCTGTCGCCAGAGCGCAACTGAACGATGCGACGTTTGCTGCATCGCCGGAAGGAAAAACGCTGCGAACCGATCTGCTGCAACGGGCAATCTACCTGAAACAATGGTCCCAGGCAGATACGCTATACAATGAAGCACGCCAGCAGAACACATTAAGCGCGGCAGAACGCCGTCAGTGGTTTGACGTGCTTCTTGCCGGGCAGCTGGACGATCGGATCCTGGCACTGCAATCACAGGGGATCTTCACCGATCCTCAGTCATATATTACTTACGCGACCGCGCTGGCTTATCGTGGCGAAAAAGCACGCCTCCAGCATTATCTCATTGAAAATAAGCCACTATTTACCACGGACGCACAAGAGAAAAGTTGGCTCTATCTGTTATCTAAATACAGCGCTAACCCCGTTCAGGCGTTGGCGAATTATACGGTACAGTTTGCCGACAACCGCCAGTATGTTGTTGGCGCGACGCTACCGGTGCTGTTAAAAGAAGGTCAGTACGACGCAGCGCAAAAACTGCTCGCCACCCTCCCCGCCAATGAAATGCTTGAGGAGCGTTATGCTGTCAGCGTGGCGACCCGTAACAAGGCTGAAGCTCTGCGTCTGGCACGATTGCTGTATCAGCAAGAACCGGCAAATCTTACCCGCCTGGATCAACTAACCTGGCAACTGATGCAGAACGAGCAGTCACGCGAAGCTGCCGATTTATTGCTGCAACGCTATCCTTTCCAGGGCGATGCGCGTGTCAGCCAGACTTTAATGGCGCGACTGGCGTCTCTGCTGGAAAGTCATCCTTACCTGGCAACGCCGGCGAAGGTGGCGATTTTATCGAAACCCTTACCGCTGGCGGAGCAACGTCAGTGGCAAAGTCAGTTGCCGGGTATTGCAGATAATTGCCCGGCAATAGTTCGCTTGCTGGGCGATATGTCGCCTTCCTACGATGCCGCCGCCTGGAACCGTCTGGCAAAGTGTTATCGGGACACGCTACCCGGTGTGGCGTTGTATGCATGGCTTCAGGCCGAACAACGACAACCGAGCGCCTGGCAACATCGTGCGGTAGCCTATCAGGCGTATCAGGTTGAGGACTACGCCACCGCACTGGCGGCCTGGCAGAAAATCAGTCTTCACGACATGAGCAATGAGGATCTGCTTGCTGCTGCCAATACCGCCCAGACGGCAGGAAATGGTGCGGCTCGCGATCGCTGGCTACAACAGGCAGAAAAACGTGGACTGGGAAGCAATGCCCTCTACTGGTGGCTGCATGCGCAACGTTACATTCCTGGTCAGCCGGAACTCGCACTGAACGATCTCACGCGCTCAATCAATATTGCGCCTTCTGCCAACGCTTACGTTGCGCGGGCGACAATTTATCGCCAACGTCATAATGTCCCGGCCGCGGTGAGTGATTTGCGCGCCGCGCTGGAACTGGAACCGAATAATAGCAACACCCAGGCAGCGCTTGGTTACGCCTTGTGGGATAGCGGTGATATCGCACAGTCGCGGGAAATGCTCGAACCGGCGCATAAAGGGCTTCCGGACGATCCGGCACTGATCCGACAACTGGCCTACGTGAACCAGCGTCTGGATGACATGCCTGCGACGCAGCACTACGCCCGGCTGGTGATTGATGACATTGATAATCAGGCGCTGATAACCCCACTGACCCCAGAACAAAATCAACAACGCTTCAATTTCCGCCGTTTGCATGAGGAGGTCGGTCGCCGCTGGACGTTCAGTTTCGATTCTTCCATCGGCTTGCGTTCCGGCGCAATGAGTACCGCTAACAATAATGTCGGCGGCGCAGCGCCAGGGAAAAGCTATCGTAGCTACGGACAACTGGAAGCCGAGTACCGCATCGGACGCAATATGCTGCTGGAAGGCGACCTGCTCTCAGTTTATAGCCGCGTCTTTGCCGATACCGGAGAAAACGGGGTGATGATGCCGGTGAAAAATCCGATGTCCGGCACCGGTCTGCGCTGGAAGCCGCTGCGCGATCAGATCTTTTTCATCGCCGTCGAACAGCAGTTGCCGCTGAACGGCCAAAATGGCGCATCCGATACCATGCTGCGCGCCAGCGCCTCATTCTTTAATGGCGGCAAATACAGCGACGAATGGCACCCGAACGGTTCAGGCTGGTTTGCCCAAAACCTGTACCTCGATGCGGCGCAATATATCCGCCAGGATATTCAGGCGTGGACGGCAGATTATCGCGTCAGCTGGCATCAGAAGGTAGCTAACGGACAGACTATTGAGCCTTACGCTCACGTTCAGGACAACGGCTATCGTGATAAAGGCACTCAGGGCGCGCAGCTTGGCGGAGTCGGGGTCCGCTGGAATATCTGGACCGGCGAGACGCACTACGACGCCTGGCCGCACAAAGTCAGTCTCGGCGTCGAGTATCAACATACCTTTAAGGCGATTAATCAACGTAACGGAGAGCGCAACAACGCGTTTCTCACCATTGGAGTGCACTGGTAAATGCGTAAGTTCATTTTCGTATTGCTGACACTGCTTTTGGTCAGCCCTTTTTCCTTTGCGATGAAAGGTATTATCTGGCAACCACAAAACCGAGATAGTCAGGTTACCGATACCCAGTGGCAGGGGCTGATGAGTCAGTTACGTTTGCAAGGCTTCGATACCCTTGTTTTGCAATGGACCCGTTACGGTGATGCATTTACCCAGCCAGAACAGCGCACGTTATTGTTTAAGCGGGCCGCAGCTGCGCAACAGGCTGGTCTGAAGCTTATTGTCGGGCTGAACGCCGATCCGGAATTTTTTATGCACCAGAAACAGTCGTCCGCAGCGCTGGAAAGCTATCTTAATCGCCTGCTGGCTGCCGATCTCCAGCAAGCCAGATTATGGAGCGCCGCGCCTGGCATAACGCCGGATGGCTGGTACATCAGCGCGGAAATTGACGACCTGAACTGGCGCAGCGAAGCCGCCCGTCAGCCTTTGCTAACATGGTTAAACAACGCGCAGCGGCTGATTAGCGATGTTTCAGCAAAACCGGTTTATATCAGTAGTTTTTTCGCCGGAAACATGTCGCCCGATGGCTATCGCCAACTGCTGGAACACGTTAAAGCAACCGGCGTTAATGTCTGGGTACAGGATGGCAGCGGCGTGGATAAACTGACCGCTGAACAGCGTGAACGTTATTTACAGGCCAGCGCCGATTGCCAAAGTCCCGCCCCTGCCAGCGGCGTTGTTTATGAACTTTTTGTCGCCGGCAAAGGCAAAACCTTTACAGCGAAACCGAAACCGGACGCAGAAATTGCCTCGCTGTTAGCGAAACGTTCCTCTTGCGGTAAAGACACTCTCTATTTCTCTCTGCGCTATTTGCCCGTCGCGCACGGCATTCTCGAGTATTAAATCTCCTCCAGGTAAGTCGGGTACGACCTGGCTTACCTCTTTCGCTCTCATCAGAATTCCATCAAGATTAATTGCTAAAAAGCGTGCTAAAGAAAGAAGATCGTTATCGGCGAACGGGCCGATCACTCATGCAGGAAGCATAGATCCTTTGAGCGGAGTTTCTGATATCTGAGGAGTGCGAAATGCAATTGAGCAGCAGTGAACCTTGCGTGGTGATCCTGACCGAAAAAGAGGTAGAGGTA
>NZ_JAVUPQ010000136.1:0-4198 GCF_032029835.1 Escherichia sp. AM3
ACATATTACTGGTTATGATGAAAAAAACATAACAAATGTTATAAATAACTGGAATAAAGATGAGAAGCTAACCTGGGATGCTTTATGCGACAAATTAGTAAAGATCATTGGTAAGAGACCTTCAAGACAATCTTTAAGTAGTCATGTCAATATTTCGGATTGTTTTAATTCAAAAAAGTTGACTCTCAAGTTTGGTATTAAAGAAAAATGCTCTATTAAGCCTGCTAATTTAGAAATCGCTTGTCAGAGAATAAAAAGGCTCGAAACAGAAAACGAAGCTTTGATAGCATTAAATAACAGATATTTAGAGCAGTTTAAGATATGGCTTTATAATTCTCATTTGAAGCAAATAACAGTTGAAGAGCTTAATAGACCCTTACCTGTAAAGGATATTTAAATATAATTTGATAGGTTTTAACTATTGACATGATCAATAATTATGATATTTCTTTAATTGTCAGGAAGACAAAAATAAATTGCAAGGATGCATATTATGAAAAAAATAAATATTAATCTCATGGAAAGGTATCTTCTTCTCCTTGATCGATTCGTTGATAAACTTACGGACTCAGGGTTCTCAGAGCAACGACTTATAGAACAATCATATCTTTTTTGTGCAGGATTTTCTATCAAAGACCAAAGTGGTATCGAAAAAATGACCTTCTCCAACAGGGAGGTTGTTTTAACCTTTCTGCTACTTTCATATTATAGTCATATAAATAAACTGGATGATGATTTGATCAACAAAGAGCGTATGAAGCATGTATGTTCTTCATTGATTAACTTTATAGTCAGTAATGGTAGCCGAACAGAGAAAGTCTATGCTAATGAGAAAAGGAAATATGAGGCTTCGACCCTAAAAAGATCGTTATCCATCAAAGAGAAGAAAAGAAAATATGGATTGTGATTATTTTAAAAGCCCGTAGTAGGAATCTACGGGCTAACTCTTTGTTGCTTATATTTTTTATTTTTTTACTAAATCGATAAGATTTCTGATTTCATGATCAAATCTAGCGCTTCTTCTTTTAATCCATTTGATACAAACGAAGCTTCCGATCCTTGATAGGAAATATGTGAGCCACATATACTTGTGCTCATCCCACACATATCCATCTTTAAAGCCCCAAGGCAATGTGAGAAATGAAATAAGTGCAGCAGTACAAAGTAAAATGAAAACAATAGAGAATAGTTTCGAAACAGGCATTGCTCTGTAATACGATGCTGTAGAAGCATTATGGAACAGCATTGTCAGAAAAGCGGGGATGACAACTTTTTTCCTGTTTAAGTTTACTTCATGTTCTCCCGTGTTCTTATTAACGATAAGTGCATCTTTATACACATTATACGAACCATCCTCACTATACTGGCGAAGCTCGTATTTATAAATAGTGTGTGAACTTCTGAAGGGGATACCATAGTCGGAAATCTGCTTCTCATCCCCAGCGTCGGTTTTTACCCAGATCTGATTATTGCTTGGGTTGGAATCAATGACAGTGCCAGAGAAAGTCTTAACAAACGTGTAAGTTTCACCAAACAGATCAAACTTTGGGGCTGTAATCTCTGCTTTCCGGCGATCAGAAAGACCAACATTGACTTCTTCATTGCGGCGTTTCGTGGTGGAGATGCTCATACAAGTTCCTTTGTGTTAGATGTTAAATTCATATTCGATGTATGAAGAAATCAGGGACTACAGATGAGATGGTATCTGCCATTTCAAAACCTGCATGTTAGTTGAGTACGTAAATAGGCTAGTTAAATCAGTCTTTTATATTCTTTGGTGTGAAATCACATTTTGACTGGGTTTACAGGAAAGGCAAATCACTTGTACCGATCGATTAAAGATTAATGATAGATACAGGCTATCAACAAGAGAATATCGATCGGTATAAACGATCAATTTATTGACCTGTATCTATCAAAAAGGCTTGCCAGCCTTACATCGAAAGCGAAGCTCTTCTGGATTGAGGTGCTGATTCAATGAGATTTTTTTGGGGGAGAGGCGTAATCTCTACCATTCTCACGCTAGTGATGGTTTTGTGTTTTTGAGGGCGTTTAAGGGTTGGGATTTTGAGGTTTTTGAAGATGGTAATAATGGTATTGAGATAGGGGATGGTCTCTAACCATCTGAACGTTGAAGCCCTATAGCTTGGCTTGGAGGCTTCTTTTACCGCTTCGGTAGCAAACGCTTCTTGAGCACCAGCACCTGGTTCTAAGTGAAGCTGTTTGGCTAAAGCGTTAGTGAATTCGTCCTGACCAGCAGCTCGGTTATCGAGGATAAGTGCTTCTATGGGGCGGTTAACGTATTCTGTCATGATTTCAGAAGCATCTGTAGTTATGGTCATATCATAAGTTGCACTAACAGATGTTTCTCTGACAGATGCTTTCAGTTCAAACAGGAAAGCATTATCACGTTCCGGTTGGTAGTCGATTCTGCTTTGCAAGGCAGACCAGGAATACCCTTTTCCCAATTGAGATGCTTTGAAAGCAATCCCGTTGTATTCGAATGAGAAGCCGTTCATGCGTCCAGTAGAGGCAATGTTAGGGATTGGCCTGATATTTTGTGCCACAAGCTGTTGCACGAAGTCGGTAATCGATTGCCTGGTATCAAGCAGTTCGTTAAGGGCGTTTTGGATGATTCCTTTTGGGCATAGCTCACCAGTTCTCTTTTCTATCATCATCTCATTACGGGATTTTTTGAGCTTCGGTTTAGGTGAGGGCGCTGCTAGAGATGCTTTCGGTCCTTTGGTTCTTGTTAGCTGGTAGTCTTGTTCAAGATCCTGGATGATACGGGTGCTGATAAGGTTCTCATTTTTACCTAAGTAGAGCTTCCCCGAAGTTGCATCTATGCGACTTGCAACTATATGTATATGTTGTCCATCTTTATCATCATGTAGGACATAAGCGCGTAGATGCGTATCAGAGAAGCCCATACGCTTCATATAGTCATCGGCTAACAGCTTCCATCGGTGTATAGGTAGACTCTCACCAGCAGGCAGACGCAGAGAATTGTGCCAAACAGGTTTACTGACATCGGAGCGTAGGAGCTTCGTAGCGTTGAACTCTGCACTTAGTGCTTCTGCGAAGCTTTCTATGACATTGCCGCCGACTACATACGGATCTGACTTGTGGTGCGAAGCAGGTTTTAATAAATAAGAAATAAGTCCATTAAAGGTTTTTCCTCTTTTGATTTTTTGCATCCCTTTCATGCAACCTACCTGACAGATGTGCTTGAAGCGGTAAGGCATGAGCGAAGCTCTGAGATCTGGCGCTTCACTGCGAAGATTTCTGTCTTTGTAAGCTGACCACCAGTGCTTTTACTTTCGAGATGAATAAGTAGCTTGTTCAGCTTCTGTGAAATTTCGCTAAGGGATTTCCAGGCTTCAATGTTGATAGGCGGCACAGCTACTGGAATCTTATCGAGAAAAGCCAAGCGAAACCATTCACCTTTACTTTTGTCTCCACGCCTTGCATTGAGAAGCTGTAGTTCTTCATGGTTCAACCTAACACTGATGCAATGTGTTCTTAACAAACTTTCAGGTGATTCTTTTTTATATATTTTATTAAAAGTATTTTTCATACGAACTCCTTTCGTGTTTTCTATCAAAAACATATTCCTTA
This sequence comes from Escherichia sp. AM3, assembly GCF_032029835.1. Taxonomy (NCBI): domain Bacteria; kingdom Pseudomonadati; phylum Pseudomonadota; class Gammaproteobacteria; order Enterobacterales; family Enterobacteriaceae; genus Escherichia; species Escherichia sp. AM3. The sequence goes on from NZ_JAVUPQ010000136.1 coordinate 3,619, forward strand.
TGTTCTTATTTACTTATATTTGATTCAAGAGGGATGTCAATGTGAAGGTGTTATTTTGTAATAAATATATAATAATGGCCATCACATTAGTACATGGAGGCCATTATAAATAATTATTTGTTGTTGGATTGAATGTTCCATGAAACTTTGAATGCAGGGTATTTTCTGCTTATACGCATAAAGCTTGCCTTTCTCAAAATTGATCTTGTTTTTTCACTATAAATATTTAATTGATCGAGTGATATAAAAACTTGTTTATCAATAGTGTTTAATGTATTAACTATTTTTTCTATAGCTGCGACTTCAACGTTTTTGAAAACAATGGAATCTTCAATTGCTATGGGTAATTTTGTTGTATGTAAAAAGCTCACATCCAAAGCCAGCATATTCGCATAAGATTTACCTGTCCCAGAGTCAGAGTGATGTTCGAAAATATAATTTGTATCACTGAAAATGATCTGCGGTGGTATTCTGTCGGAACCATAGAATTTTGTGTTGTATAATTTGAGGTTATCGTTTAATAATTTAGATATTTTTGACAGAATTTCTTCTGTCTTTTCTTTTAATTCTACCTTTATAG
>NZ_JAVUPQ010000137.1:0-4197 GCF_032029835.1 Escherichia sp. AM3
CGGTTTTGCTGAAGGCTTCGTCCCAGGATTCCAGGCACATCTGCTCTTCTTCGCTCCAGAAATATTTCTCGATAATTTCAATGGTGTAATCGAGCAGCTTGCGCGCTTCCGGGTGACCCGTTGTGACGGCGCTGGCGGCACCCAGCAGAGCAAAGAAGTGTTGATAGCCCTGTTTGGAGGCATCCACCACGCCCTCGTCATTCACGCAGGCATACCAGCCGCCATATTTTTTATCACGCAGTGCGCCGTTCATGGCTTTGATACCGTGATCAACCAACGAGTAAGCGCCAGGTCGACCCATCGCCGCAGCAACGGAATAAACGTGCAACATACGAGCGGTGATCCACAGATGGGTGCCCATCTCTTCTTTGATTTGCCCTTTATTGCCTAACCAGCCAAAACCAGTCGGCACTACGGAATTTTTACCAAAATCAAAGATGCGGTCGGTTTCCTGTTCCAGCCAACGGTTGTGGCTTAGGGTGTTAAACCATTTCATTCCTTTTATCCTCATCTTAGCGGCGTTTAGCCATCATTTCGTCGACGATATCGCCAAGTTGTTGTAATTTCGGTGCGCAAACGTCACGCAGCATCAGCTCGTTGTCTGGTAAACCGACGACCGATGCCCAGACTGCACGGCCTGCCAGGAATCCCGATGCGCCCGCCGTCATTGCCACGCGTACGGCACGCGGGAACAGTTTTTCGTCGACACCGGAAGAGAGGATCACCCATGGCATATTGATATGGTCATTCAGACGTTGTGAAGCACAGAGAAGCTCTTGTTGCGGACCTTTGCCATAAAGCGGCATTTCAACTTTGTAGAGGTCAGCGCCACTGTCGCCCAGCTCTTTGGCGGCATCGATGATCGCTTGTTCGCGATCGAATTTATCGCCACGACGCGGTGGGCGGACGACTGGCTCAATGATGCTTACCAGACCGTGTGAGTGGCACAGTTCGTTGAACTCTTTCACCATATCCAGACGTTGCTGCGCATCTTCATCACTACGCCACAGCACCAGCAGTTTTAAGGCTTTGCCACCGTCTTGTTTGATCTGTAGCGGATTGATTTTGCGGTCAATAACCACGCTATCGACCGGAATACCGTTGCCAGGAATGAACTCATCGGCGGCGACAATCATGGCGCAACTTTTGGCAATCGCGTTTTGCTCAACCACCTGGCGGTAGCAGAATTGTTGATCTACCAGAATCGCCGAGGCATAAGGCGAGAGGGCCTTTGCAGCGTTAACTTTGAAATCAGTTAAAACGCTATCGGCTACCGGAGCGGGTGCCCCAGCCGCGGCAAACATCATGCGCATGGCTTCGCGCTGATCGACCGCCAGCATGGCAAAACCGCCCGATGCGCGCGTAATGTCGTTGATGGTGTACTTATTCATTCATTTATTCCTTTATCCAGTCGTTACATTTTTACTTTGGCAGTCATCCCGGCACTGACACGGACCTGTTCCAGAATGGCGGACCAGTCCTGGCGACCGCGACCCGCTGCGCGCGCCTGGCTATAAACCTCCCGTGAGGCGGCCCCCAGCGGCATTGGCACATGCAGCTGGTTGGCGACATCAAGGGCGATGCCAAGATCCTTATGGGCAAGATCGATCATGAAGGCGGGAGAAAGATCTCCGCTGAGGACTTTGTTTGGCCAGGAAGTGGTGAAGTGACCTTTACCGGCGGCGGTACCGCTCATCACTTTGACGGCAACATCGAAGGGAAGATTCAGGGCTTCGCACAAAACGGCGGCTTCTGCCGAAAGCGCATTGAGCGCGATGCTCATGTAGTTGTTGATGAGCTTAACGCGGATCCCCATGCCCGGACCGCCAGCGTTGATCAACTCACTGCCCATCGCCATCAGGATCGGTGTGGCACGTTCAACTTGTTCAGCGGTGCCGCCAGCCAGCAGTAACAGAGTACCGGTAATGGCATTTGCAGAAGTACGGCCTACCGGAACATCCATCATGCGGAAGCCTTTGGCTTGCATATCGGGAATCAATGTAGCGGGTTGCAGCGGATGGATGGTGGACATATCAATGACCAGCGCATCGGTAGATAAGCCTTCGCAAACGCCGTTTTCACCGAACAACACGTTGCGCACCAGATCGCCATTCGGCAACATGGTAATGATAAATTCGGCATCTTTAGCGGCCTGCGCCGGGTTGGCGGCGGGAGTCGCACCTTTGTCTACCAGATGCCGCACAGCTTCGGCGTTCACATCAAAGACGCGAAGTTGATGCCCTTGCTGCAATAAATTGCTCGCCATTGGCGAACCCATTTGTCCTAAACCGATAAACGCGATTGCTGCCATAACCCTCTCCTGAATACAGTGATGTCACTTTTTGTCATTTATGACATGCTTTGCTTGTCTGTTTTTGATCGTATTTGTAATTTATCGTCAAAAAATTGACAGCCGTCACTTTTTAAACAATTGGTGAAATTAAAATGAACGCATCCCAAAATGTTTAAGGAATGACCATGATTCGTGTTGCTTGTGTAGGTATAACCGTGATGGATCGCATCTATTACGTGGAAGGGTTACCGACGGAGAGCGGTAAATACGTGGCGAGAAATTATACGGAAGTTGGTGGCGGGCCAGCGGCGACGGCAGCGGTTGCGGCGGCAAGGCTGGGGGCGCAGGTCGATTTTATTGGTCGCGTAGGTGATGACGACACGGGCAACAGCCTGCTGGCAGAGCTGGAATCCTGGGGCGTTAACACCCGTTACACCAAACGGTATAACCAGGCGAAATCTTCGCAATCCGCCATCATGGTGGATACCAAAGGCGAGCGGATAATCATTAACTACCCCAGCCCGGATCTGCTGCCTGACGCAGAGTGGTTGGAGGAAATTGATTTCTCTCAGTGGGATGTTGTGCTGGCAGATGTACGCTGGCACGACGGCGCTAAAAAAGCCTTCACCCTGGCCCGTCAGGCGGGTGTGATGACCGTTCTGGACGGGGACATTACGCCGCAGGATATCAGTGAGCTGGTGGCATTAAGCGATCACGCGGCCTTTTCAGAACCGGGTCTGGCGCGCTTAACGGGCGTGAAAGAGATGGCCAGTGCGCTAAAACAGGCACAAACGCTCACAAATGGTCATGTCTATGTGACCCAGGGTAGCGCAGGCTGCGACTGGCTGGAAAATGGTGGGCGTCAGCATCAACCGGCCTTCAAAGTTGATGTGGTAGATACCACAGGTGCGGGTGATGTTTTTCACGGCGCTTTGGCGGTGGCGCTGGCAACAAGTGGGGATTTAGCGGAGTCAGTCCGCTTCGCCAGCGGTGTAGCGGCGTTAAAATGCACACGTCCCGGTGGACGAGCCGGGATCCCTGACTGTGATCAAACCCGATCTTTTTTGTCACTTTTTGTATAAAATGCCAGGGTGATGGTTTTTCGAGGAATTTTCATGAGCCTTACCGAACTAACCGGTAACCCGCGGCACGACCAACTCCTCATGCTGATCGCCGAGCGTGGGTATATGAATATTGATGAGCTGGCAAATCTGCTGGATGTCTCCACGCAGACGGTCCGCCGGGATATTCGTAAATTAAGCGAGCAAGGCCTGATTACGCGCCATCACGGTGGCGCGGGTCGGGCTTCCAGCGTCGTTAATACGGCGTTCGAGCAGCGTGAGGTTTCGCAAACCGAGGAAAAAAAAGCGATTGCCGAAGCGGTGGCAGACTATATTCCTGATGGTTCAACAATATTTATCACCATTGGTACGACTGTTGAGCATGTTGCCCGGGCGTTACTTAACCATAATCATTTGCGGATAATCACCAACAGCCTGCGTGTGGCGCATATTCTTTACCACAACCCGCGCTTTGAAGTGATGGTGCCCGGCGGTACGTTGCGCTCTCATAATAGCGGGATCATTGGCCCTTCAGCGGCGTCCTTTGTGGCTGATTTTCGTGCTGATTATCTGGTAACAAGCGTTGGGGCGATTGAGAGCGATGGCGCGTTGATGGAGTTTGATGTAAACGAAGCTAACGTGGTGAAAACGATGATGGCGCACGCGAGAAATATTCTGCTGGTCGCCGATCACACTAAGTATCATGCTTCGGCGGCGGTTGAAATTGGTAACGTGGCACAGGTCACTGCGCTCTTTACCGACGAGCTGCCGCCCGCTGCGCTAAAATCACGCTTACAAGACAGCCAAATTGAAATCATTCTTCCCCAGGAAGACGCGTAGATT
>NZ_JAVUPQ010000138.1:0-4179 GCF_032029835.1 Escherichia sp. AM3
GGGTAAAGTTAAACGATGCTGATTGCCGTTCCGGCAAACGCGGTCCGTTTTTTCGTCTCGTCGCTGGCAGCCTCCGGCCAGAGCACATCCTCATAACGGAACGTGCCGGACTTGTAGAACGTCAGCGTGGTGCTGGTCTGGTCAGCAGCAACCGCAAGAATGCCAACGGCAGCACCGTCGGTGGTGCCATCCCACGCAACCAGCTTACGGCTGGAGGTGTCCAGCATCAGCGGGGTCATTGCAGGCGCTTTCGCACTCAATCCGCCGGGCGCGGGTGCGGTATGAGCCGGGTCACTGTTGCCCAGCGGCTGGTAATGGGTAAAGGTTTCTTTGCTCGTCATAAACATCCCTTACACTGGTGTGTTCAGCAAATCGTTAACGGCATCAGATGCCGGGTTACCTGCAGCCAGCGGTGCCGGTGCCCCCTGCATCAGACGATCCAGCGCAGTGTCACTGCGCGCCTGTGCACTCTGTGGTGCTGCGGCCAGAATGCGGCGGGCCGTTTCCACGGTCATACCGGGGGTTTCTGCCAGCACGCGTGCCTGTTCTTCGCGTCCGTGAGCCTCCTCACAGTTGAGGATCCCCATAATGCGGCTGTTTTCTGCCGCAACCGCTGCGGTGATCTGCGCGTTCACGTCCGGCTGCGCCGCGCTGGCGTTTTCGCCCTCCGTCGCTGGCACCACGTCAGTAACGTCAGCCTGCGAAGCAGTGGCTGAAACAGTTGTTGATTGAGTCTCTTTGGTCATTCGCCCTCCTGAGAGACGGGATTTACGTGCATCCAGTGCATCACGCATGACGGTGATCGCATCGGTGCTGTTAACAAGTTCATCAGCCAGTCCGGCATCAATGGCCTCCTGACCGCTGTACACTGCAGCCTCGGTATCCAGCACAGCCTGCACGGACAGGCCGGTATATGCCGACACCTTCTGCGCAAACATCTGGCGGGTTGCGTCCATCCGGGACTGCAGTGTCTCCCGGACGTCATCCGGAAGATGGCTGTAGGGGTTGCCATCCACCTTATGGCTGCCGCTGTAAATCAGAGTGATTTCCACACCCTGTTTCTCCAGCGCAGCACCGTAATTACTGTGAGCCATCATGACGCCGATGGAGCCTGTCCGGGCGGTCTGCGTGACCAGACGCCGGGAGGCGGCACTGGCAAGCAGCTGACCTGCACTGCAGTTCATGTCGTTGGCCAGCGCCCATACCGGTTTTATGTCACGCACACGGGCGATGATGTCAGCGCAGTCAAATGCCCCCGCCACCATCCCGCCGGGCGTGTCCATATCGAGCAGAATGCCGTCCACCATCGGATCGCTGGCAGCCTGTTGCAGACGGGCGATAATGCCGTTGTAACCGGTCATCCCCGAGTACGGCTGCAGCGCCCGCGTCCGGCTGACCAGCGTGCCGGACACCGGCAGCACGGCGATGCCGTTCATGACCTGATAACTGCGGGCCTGTCGTGGTCCGTCATCATCACCGGATAATGCCAGCGTCGCGAGTGCCTCCTGGGCAGTCAGGCTGTCGCCGGACACCGCATCCATCAGGCGGCTGATCCCAAGCTGGCCTGCAAGCGCACAAAAGAAAACCCGCGCATAGGCGGGTTCAAGCATCAGCGGCTCATTAAAAGCCATGCTGGCAATATGCGGGAGATTACGCAGCTCTGCTGTCACTCTTCTCCTCCTCTGTTGATTGTCGCAGCCCGGATTCAAATGCTGCAGCCGCCCAGGCGGGCGGTTTAAGACCGGCTGCGCGGCGCTCCATCGTTTCACGGACCTGCTGGGCAAAAATTTCCTGATAGTCGTCACCGCGTTTCGCGCACTCTTTCTCGTAGGTGCTCAGTCCGGCTTCTATCAGCATCACCGCTTCCTGAACTTCTTTCAGACCATCGATGGCCATACGACCGGAGCCTATCCAGTCGCAGTTCCCCCAGGCACTGCGGGCTTCCTGAAAACTGAAGCGCGCTTTTGAAGGTAACGTCACCACGCGGCGAACGATGGCCTCTTCCAGCCAGCACAGAAACATCTGGCTCGCCTGACGGGATGCGACGAATTTTCGCCGCCCCATAAAGTACGCCCACGACTCGTTCGCACTGGCCCGTGCCGTGGAGTAGCTCATCTGGGCGTAATTCCGGGAAAGCTGCTCATACGAGACACCCAGCCCGGCAGCGATATACCGCAGCAGTGACTGCTCAAACACGGAGTAGCCGTTATCCGTATCCTGAGCCGTCTGCAGGTTCAGTGAGTCACCCGGCATCAGGTGCGGTACTTTTGCGCCTCCCAGCCGGACCGGCGCTGCGGCGTAATACGCGGCAATTTCACCAATCCAGCCGGTCAGCCTTTCCCGCTGCTCCTGACTGTTCGCGCCCAGAATAAAATCCATCGCTGACTGCGTATCCAGCTCACTCTCAATGGTGGCGGCATACATCGCCTTCACAATGGCGCTCTGCAGCTGCGTGTTCTGCAGCGTGTCGAGCATCTTCATCTGCTCCATCACGCTGTAAAACACATTTGCACCGCGAGTCTGCCCGTCCTCCACGGGTTCAAAAACGTGAATGAACGAGGCGCGCCCGCCGGGTAACTCACGGGGTATCCAGCCAGGATACCCGTCCTCGCTGACGTAATATCCCAGCGCCGCACCGCTGTCATTAATCTGCACACCGGCACGGCAGTTCCGGCTGTCGCCGGTATTGTTCGGGTTGCTGATGCGCTTCGGGCTGACCATCCGGAACTGTGTCCGGAAAAGCCGCGACGAACTGGTATCCCAGGTGGCCTGAACGAACAGTTCACCGTTAAAGGCGTGCATGGCCACACCTTCCCGAATCATCATGGTAAACGTGCGTTTTCGCTCAACGTCAATGCAGCAGCAGTCATCCTCGGCAAACTCTTTCCATGCCGCTTCAACCTCGCGGGAAAAGGCACGGGCTTCTTCCTCCCCGATGCCCAGATAGCGCCAGCTTGGGCGATGACTGAGCCGGAAAAAAGACCCGACGATATGATCCTGATGCAGCTGGATGGCGTTGGCGGCATAGCCGTTATTGCGTACCAGATCGTCTGCGCGGGCATTGCCACGGGTAAAGTTGGGCAGCAGGGCTGCATCCACACTTTCACCCGGTGGGTTCCACGCCCGCAACTGCCCACCAAATCCGCTGCCACCGCCGTGATAACCGGCATATTCACGCAGCGATGTCATGCCGTCCGGTCCCAGAAGGGTGGGAATGGTGGGCGTTTTCATACATAAAATCCTGCAGGTCCCCTGCGTCGCTGTGTCATGCCGGTCTGCACCTCCAGCTCCGCAATGTATTTTTTCAGGTCAGACACGGAAGTGGCCGTAAACTCCACTCGCCGTCCGTCTTTCTGTACCGTTGCCACCCGTTTACCTGTCATCAGGTCATGCAGTGCCGCACGGGCAGCGGCAAGTTCTTCCTGTCGCGTCATTCATCCTCTCCGGATAAGGCACGGGCGTAATCTGCCAGTGTTTTCTTGTTGGTTGCTGCACCATCCTCTTCCTGCAGGCTCGCCAGCAGTGCACTGAGATCCAGCTGCCAGCGGGAAATACTGATGCGCAGCGCCGCCAGCGCATAAACGAAGCAGTCGAGTGCCTCATTGCGTCGCTTTTTGCTGTCCCACAGTATTTTTTTCCTGCCATCCACCCATTTTTCGACCTGCTCTTCAGCAGTCAGCTGCTGCGCTTCGGTCAGATCAAAAATATCCGGGTTATTCGGGAAGTGAACGGCACCGGGAAGCGGTTCATCCCCTTCCGGCGTCAGTGTGAAGCGGTTATAAATCTGCTCTTTCGCGGTATCCGTACCGATTTCGGTAAGGTAAACCCCGTTTTTGTTTCGCTTACGTGGCATGCTGGCCACCGGCTTTCCGTAGACGGATGCCCCTTTAATGGGGATCACCCGGAACAGCCCATGTTTTTTCGAGCGTTCATACACAATGGTCGGGTCAATCCCGCCAGTATCCCAGCAGATACGGGATACCGACATTTCTGCACCATTCCGGCGGGTATAGGTTTTATTGATGGCCTCATCCACACGCAGCAGCGTCTGTTCATCGTCGTGGCGACCCATAATAATCTGCCGGTCAATCAGCCAGCTTTCCTCACCCGGCCCCCATCCCCATACGCGCATTTCGTAGCGGTCCAGCTGGGAGTCGATACCGGCGGTCAGGTAAGCCA
>NZ_JAVUPQ010000139.1:0-4050 GCF_032029835.1 Escherichia sp. AM3
TCACGACAGCTAACTCGATGATGAACTTCCAGCCTGTACTGCGACCTGGCACGGGTCAATAACTGGCGGTGATTCAATGTTGACTCTTCCGTGGATGCCCGGAGAGCAGGGGCAGCAGGCGCTGCTGGCGTGGTTTAATGAAGGCGATACCCGTGCCTATAAAATCCGCTTCCCGAACGGCACGGTCGATGTGTTCCGTGGCTGGGTCAGCAGTATCGGTAAGGCGGTGACGGCGAAGGAAGTGATCACCCGCACGGTGAAAGTCACCAATGTGGGACGTCCGTCGATGGCAGAAGATCGCAGCACGGTAACAGCGGCAACCGGCATGACCGTGACGCCTGCCAGCACCTCGGTGGTGAAAGGGCAGAGCACCACGCTGACCGTGGCCTTCCAGCCGGAGGGCGTAACCGACAAGAGCTTTCGTGCGGTGTCTGCGGATAAAACAAAAGCCACCGTGTCGGTCAGTGGTATGACCATCACCGTGAACGGCGTTGCTGCAGGCAAGGTCAACATTCCGGTTGTATCCGGTAATGGTGAGTTTGCTGCGGTTGCAGAAATCACCGTCACCGCCAGTTAATCCGGGGAGTCAGAGATGTTCCTGAAAACCGAATCATTTGAACATAACGGTGTGACCGTCACGCTTTCTGAACTGTCAGCCCTGCAGCGTATTGAGCATCTCGCCCTGATGAAACGGCAGGCAGAACAGGCGGAGTCAGACAGCAACCGGAAGTTTACTGTGGAAGACGCCATCAGAACCGGCGCGTTTCTGGTGGCGATGTCCCTGTGGCATAACCATCCGAAGAAGACAAAGCTGCCTTCCATGAATGAAGCCGTTAAACAGATTGAGCAGGAAGTGCTTACCACCTGGCCCACGGAGGCAATTTCTCATGCTGAAAACGTGGTGTCCCGGCTGTCCGGTATGTATGAGTTTGTGGTGAATGATGCTCCTGAACAGACAGAGGACGCCGGGCCTGCAGAGCCTGTTTCTGCGGGAAAGTGTTCGATGGTGAGCTGAGTTTTGCCCTGAAACTGGCGCGAGAGATGGGGCGACCCGACTGGCGTGCCCTGCTTGCCGGGATGTCATCCACGGAGTATGCCGACTGGCACCGCTTTTACAGTACCCATTATTTTCATGATGTTCTGCTGGATATGCACTTTTCCGGGCTGACGTACACCGTGCTCAGCCTGTTTTTCAGCGATCCGGATATGCATCCGCTGGATTTCAGTCTGCTGAACCGGCGTGAGGCTGACGAAGAGCCTGAAGATGATGTGCTGATGCAGAAAGCGGCAGGGCTTGTCGGAGGCGTCCGCTTTGGCCCGGAAGGGAATGAAGTTATCCCCGCTTCCCCGGATGTGGCGGACATGACGGAGGATGACGTAATGCTGATGACAGTATCAGAAGGGATCGCAGGAGGAGTCCGGTATGGCTGAACCGGTAGGCGATCTGGTCGTTGATTTAAGTCTGGATGCGGCCAGATTTGACGAGCAGATGGCCAGAGTCAGGCGTCATTTTTCCGGTACGGAAACTGATGCGAAAAAAACAGCGGCAGTCGTTGAACAGTCGCTGAGCCGACAGGCGCTGGCTGCACAGAAAGCGGGGATTTCCGTCGGGCAGTATAAAGCCGCCATGCGTATGCTGCCTGCACAGTTCACCGACGTGGCCACGCAGCTTGCAGGCGGGCAAAGTCCGTGGCTGATCCTGCTGCAACAGGGGGGTCAGGTGAAGGACTCCTTCGGCGGGATGATCCCCATGTTCCGGGGGCTTGCCGGTGCGATCACCCTGCCGATGGTGGGGGCTACCTCGCTGGCGGTGGCGACCGGAGCGCTGGCGTATGCCTGGTATCAGGGCAACTCAACCCTGTCCGATTTCAACAAAACGCTGGTCCTTTCCGGCAATCAGGCGGGACTGACGGCAGATCGTATGCTGGTCCTGTCCAGAGCCGGGCAGGCGGCAGGGCTGACGTTTAACCAGACCAGCGAGTCACTCAGCGCACTGGTTAAGGCGGGGGTAAGCGGTGAGGCTCAGATTGCGTCCATCAGCCAGAGTGTGGCGCGTTTCTCCTCTGCATCCGGCGTGGAGGTGGACAAGGTCGCTGAAGCCTTCGGGAAGCTGACCACAGACCCGACGTCGGGGCTGACGGCGATGGCACGCCAGTTCCATAACGTGACGGCGGAGCAGATTGCGTATGTTGCTCAGTTGCAGCGTTCCGGCGATGAAGCCGGGGCATTGCAGGCGGCGAACGAGGCCGCAACGAAAGGGTTTGATGACCAGACCCGCCGCCTGAAAGAGAACATGGGCACGCTGGAAACCTGGGCAGACAGGACAGCACGGGCATTCAAATCCATGTGGGATGCGGTGCTGGATATTGGTCGTCCTGATACCGCGCAGGAGATGCTGATTAAGGCAGAGGCCGCGTTTAAGAAAGCGGACGATATCTGGAATCTGCGCAAGGATGATTATTTTGTTAACGATGAAGCGCGGGCGCGTTACTGGGATGATCGTGAAAAGGCCCGTCTTGCGCTTGAAGCCGCCCGAAAGAAGGCTGAGCAGCAGAGTCAACAGGACAAAAATGCGCAGCAGCAGAGCGATACCGAAGCGTCACGGCTGAAATATACCGAAGAGGCGCAGAAGGCTTATGAACGCCTGCAGACGCCGCTGGAGAAATATACCGCCCGTCAGGAAGAACTGAACAAGGCACTGAAAGACGGGAAAATCCTGCAGGCGGATTACAACACGCTGATGGCGGCGGCGAAAAAGGATTATGAAGCGACGCTGAAAAAGCCGAAACAGTCCGGCGTGAAGGTGTCTGCGGGCGATCGTCAGGAAGACAGTGCTCATGCTGCCCTGCTGACGCTTCAGGCAGAACTCCGGACGCTGGAGAAGCATGCCGGAGCAAATGAGAAAATCAGCCAGCAGCGCCGGGATTTGTGGAAGGCGGAGAGTCAGTTCGCGGTACTGGAGGAGGCGGCGCAACGTCGCCAGCTGTCTGCACAGGAGAAATCCCTGCTGGCGCATAAAGATGAGACGCTGGAGTACAAACGCCAGCTGGCTGCACTTGGCGACAAGGTTACGTATCAGGAGCGCCTGAACGCGCTGGCGCAGCAGGCGGATAAATTCGCACAGCAGCAACGGGCAAAACGGGCCGCCATTGATGCGAAAAGCCGGGGGCTGACTGACCGGCAGGCAGAACGGGAAGCCACGGAACAGCGCCTGAAGGAACAGTATGGCGATAATCCGCTGGCGCTGAATAACGTCATGTCAGAGCAGAAAAAGACCTGGGCGGCTGAAGACCAGCTTCGCGGGAGCTGGATGGCAGGCCTGAAGTCCGGCTGGAGTGAGTGGGAAGAGAGCGCCACGGACAGTATGTCGCAGGTAAAAAGTGCAGCCACGCAGACCTTTGATGGTATTGCACAGAATATGGCGGCGATGCTGACCGGCAGTGAGCAGAACTGGCGCAGCTTCACCCGTTCCGTGCTGTCCATGATGACAGAAATTCTGCTTAAGCAGGCAATGGTGGGGATTGTCGGGAGTATCGGCAGCGCCATTGGCGGGGCTGTTGGTGGCGGCGCATCCGCGTCAGGCGGTACAGCCATTCAGGCCGCTGCGGCGAAATTCCATTTTGCAACCGGAGGATTTACGGGAACCGGCGGCAAATATGAGCCAGCGGGGATTGTTCACCGTGGTGAATTTGTCTTCACGAAGGAGGCAACCAGCCGGATTGGCGTGGGGAATCTTTACCGGCTGATGCGCGGCTATGCCACCGGCGGTTATGTCGGTACACCGGGCAGCATGGCAGACAGCCGGTCGCAGGCGTCCGGGACGTTTGAGCAGAATAACCATGTGGTGATTAACAACGACGGCACGAACGGGCAGATAGGTCCGGCTGCTCTGAAGGCGGTGTATGACATGGCCCGCAAGGGTGCCCGTGATGAAATTCAGACACAGATGCGTGATGGTGGCCTGTTCTCCGGAGGTGGACGATGAAGACCTTCCGCTGGAAAGTGAAACCCGGTATGGATGTGGCTTCGGTCCCTTCTGTAAGAAAGGTG
>NZ_JAVUPQ010000140.1:0-3964 GCF_032029835.1 Escherichia sp. AM3
CTTTAAATATGATAAACAAAAGGCCAGCACTTCTGATGGTGGTCTTTTGATTTTTTATAATATGTGGAGGGTATATGTGCTCAACGATAAAAGTGTTTCTGTTAACTCTTGTATTTTTAAAGATGCTGCTCTGCCACTCTTCATGCATAACGACACAGTGTTATCGACATAAAAATAATTGATAAGCGATGTTAATAATATGAATTTTATTATAATTCTATTACTCGTCAATAATAAGAAGACCATCCAATAAAAACACTCGCAATAACCTGAAGGATCCTGTCGTATAAAAATAAACATTGTTTTTACATTTAATCTCTCTTGATTTTGTTTAATCATAGTTTATGTAAGATAATTTATTTTTATAATGATTACATGAAAACAAAAGAGGTTAGATATGAAATTGTTATTACTTACAGGTGCAACAGGATTTCTTGGTGGCGCGGTCCTGGATAAGCTGCTGGATAACTGTAATAATATAAATTTGCTACTTTTAGTACGAGCACCTACTCCACAAGCGGGACTGGAAAGAATTAAAGAAAATATGCGTAAATTTAATGTTTGTGAGGAAAGGTTGCATGCATTAACTAATGATAACATCTTGCCTGGGGATCTAAATAATCCGGAAGCCTTTCTCATGGATCCTCGTCTTGATGAAGTCACTCATGTTATAAACTGTGCGGCTATAGCTTCTTTTGGTAATAATCCTTTTATATGGAATGTGAATGTTACAGGTACACTTGCTTTTGCAAGAAGAATGGCAAAAGTGGCAGGACTGAAACGCTTCCTTCATGTTGGTACTGCTATGTCTTGTACACCTCATACGGGGTCGCTAGTTAAGGAAGAGTCTGCTTCATCAGAAACAGGTGAACATTTAGTGGAGTATACGCATTCAAAAGCAACAATAGAATATCTGATGCGTAAGCAGTGTCCTGATTTACCTTTGTTGGTTGCCCGACCATCAATTATTGTTGGCCACAGTCGTGTAGGGTGCTTACCTTCAACCAGTATTTTCTGGGTATTCAGAATGGGGTTAATGTTGCAAAAATTTATGTGCTCTCTGGATGATAAAATAGATGTTATCCCTGTAGATTATTGTGCTGATGCATTGCTAATGTTGCTTGAAAGTTCGTTAATTAATGGTGAGATTGTTCATATATCAGCAGGTAAAGAAAGTAGTGTGACGTTCTCTGCTATTGACGAAGCTGTAGCCCGTGCTTTGAACTGTGATCCTGTTGGAGACAGATATACTAAAGTCAGTTATGACATACTGGCAATGAGCCGTCATGATTTTAAAAATATTTTTGGTCCCTGTAACGAACGCCTTATGTTAAAAGCCATTCGTTTATATGGAGCGTTCAGTATGCTCAATGTTTGTTTCAGTAACGACAAGCTACTGAGTATCGGAATGCCTAAACCGCCAAAGTTTACTGATTATATTAAATACTGTATAGAAACGACAAAACACCTTTCAATTCAACAACAAATGGAAGTTGATTTTAAATAATATTTATCATAATCAGAATTATTGTTGGTGTTGCACTCATAACATATAAAAACGCCGAGGATATGACTTTGTCAATTAAAAATATAAAGCGCATTATTACGGCCTGGAAACCATCTACATTCGAAACGTACAAAAAAACTTTTGAAAAATACGGTGGTAGTGTAAACATGCATCCGGATGTTGTTTCATACTTTATGATACATCATGACTGGAAGTTTGATTTTTTTCACTATGAAAAAGATGGTGATATCAAAGGCTCATATTTTCTGTGCAATGGAAAACAAATTGGGATAATGGCAAGAAGGTCTTATCCTCTTTCATCTGATGAGGTATTAATTCCTTTTTCCCCACATGCAAGATGTTTTTTTCCGGATAAAACTAATAAATTATCAATTATAAATAAACAAAATATTATCAATGCAACATGGAAAATAGCCAGAAAAAAACAAAATTGTATTATAAAGGAATCTTTTTCACCTAAATTTGAAAAAACTCGCCGAAATGAAATCCAGAGATTTATCAGGAATGGCGGAGAGATTAAGTGTATAAGCCAGTTATCCGATAAAGAAATATCCAGCTCTTATATATCACTTTTTCATTCCCGGTTTGGAGGTACCCTACCTTGCTACGAATATGATAATCTGTTAATGTTTATTTCTCACTTACGAGAACTTATGTTTGGCCATGTGCTATTCTGGGATAATAAACCGTGTGCTATTGATATAGTACTGAAATCTGAAAGCTCATGTAATGTTTATTATGACGTTCCAAATGGTGCAGTTCTGAATGATGAGAATTGCATGAAACTAAGTCCGGGAAGTGTCCTTATGTGGCTGAATATAGATAAAGCACGAAGGTATTGTCAGGATAATAATAAAAAGATGATATATTCTATCGGTGCATTCAGACCTGAATGGAAATATAAACTACTATGGTCTGTTCCCTGTAAGGTTGGTAAATGCTTATGTTAGAATATGTATAAAGGTAAGTAACTATATAAGAGCGTCCAGTCTGCAAATACTCCTCTAAACATGGAGGAGTAGATTTATAATGTCATAACATTTACTAAATCGTTTTACATTAATTTCAAATTTGAAATTAATGTATTTTGATAACTATATATTTTTTATTCCGAAAACAGACATTTCTTTCTTTGAGTCAGGGCTTACACTCAAAATATTAATATTGTTTGTGTGAAGACATATTATTCAATAACGATGGTGAGAAATATCTGTACTTTTTCGCATAATCTAACTATTTACTTAATTGTTCATTCTGTGAACAGAATCTGTTTATTATGTATCAGGTTGATGATGTGATTAAGCAGTCTGAAACCAGAGGAATATGGAGTCAGAAATTTTCAGTTGTCTTTTAAGGGCGTCTGCAGGATTTTTTTTCCGTTTCTGCCTGTCCTGGCATTACCCCAATTCTC
Source organism: Escherichia sp. AM3 (assembly GCF_032029835.1). Classification (NCBI taxonomy): domain Bacteria; kingdom Pseudomonadati; phylum Pseudomonadota; class Gammaproteobacteria; order Enterobacterales; family Enterobacteriaceae; genus Escherichia; species Escherichia sp. AM3. The sequence continues at coordinate 2,940 of NZ_JAVUPQ010000140.1, forward strand.
CCAAAAACGGTAAACCAGCCCTCAGCCCGCACCATGACTGGCTTAAGACGGGATCCCAGCGGCAAAATGCGCCTTTATGTATTTGGTTTTACCCGCAATAATGCGTGATAATCAAACAAAAGGATCCGCGCGCTGCGATTTATTGTCGTGGAAGGATCCGGGCGTTCAGGTCAGAATACCTGTATCCATAAACAGTGCGTGTGCTACGTGAAAAATAACTCATGAACAATGTCATTCCCCTGCAGAATTCACCTGAACGCGTCTCCCTGTTACCCATTGCGCCGGGGGTGGATTTTGCAACAGCGCTCTCCCTGAGAAGAATGGCCACTTCCACGGGGGCCACACCGGCCTACCTGCTGGCCCCGGAAGTGAGTGCCCTTCTCTTCTATATGCCGGATCAGCGTCACCATATGCTGTTCGCCACCCTCTGGAATACCGGAATGCGTATTGGCGAAGCCCGGATGCTGACGCCGGAATCATTTGACCTGAATGGAGTAAGACCGTTTGTGCGGATCCTGTCCGAAAAAGTGCGTGCGCGACGCGGACGCCCGCCAAAAGATGAAGTGCGCCTGGTTCCGCTGACAGATATAAGCTATGTCAGGCAGATGGAAAGCTGGATGATCACCACCCGGCCCCGTCGTCGTGAACCATTATGGGCCGTGACCGACGAAACCATGCGCAACTGGCTGAAGCAGGCTGTCAGACGGGCCGAAGCTGACGGAGTACACTTTTCGATTCCGGTCACACCACACACCTTCCGGCACAGCTATATCATGCACATGCTCTATCACCGCCAGCCCCGGAAAGTCATCCAGGCACTGGTTGGTCACAGGGATCCACGTTCGATGGAGGTTTATACCAGAGTGTTTGCACTGGATATGGCTGCCACGCTGGCAGTGCCTTTCACAGGTGACGGGCGGGATGCTGCGGAGATCCTGCGTACACTGCCTCCCCTGAGGTGACGGCATACGCGCTTCCTTATATAAGCTGTGGTCAGCAGAACAGACATAACATAAGCTGGAGCA
>NZ_JAVUPQ010000141.1:0-3900 GCF_032029835.1 Escherichia sp. AM3
TGATAGAAACAGAAGCCACTGGAGCACCTCAAAAACACCATCATACACTAAATCAGTAAGTTGGCAGCATCACCCTGATGGCAAAGCGGAATAATGATATGGATAATCTCGACGTTATTTGTATAGGTGCCGCTATTGTTGATATTCCATTGCAACCGGTCAGTAAAAATATCTTTGATGTGGATTCTTATCCTCTTGAAAGAATCGCAATGACCACCGGGGGTGATGCAATAAATGAAGCAACAATTATTTCTCGTCTGGGCCATCGTACAGCATTAATGAGCCGTATTGGTAAAGATGCCGCAGGACAGTTTATTCTCGACCATTGCCGCAAAGAGAATATTGATATTCAAAGCCTGAAGCAGGACGTCAGCATAGATACCTCTATTAACGTTGGACTGGTGACGGAGGATGGCGAGCGGACGTTTGTCACAAACCGTAACGGCAGTCTGTGGAAATTGAATATTGACGATGTTGATTTTTCGCGGTTTTCTCAGGCGAAATTATTATCTCTGGCCAGTATTTTCAACAGTCCTCTATTGGATGGTAAAGCGCTAACAGAAATTTTTACGCAAGCTAAAGCCCGGCAGATGATTATCTGTGCCGATATGATCAAACCGCGGTTGAATGAAACGCTGGATGATATTTGCGAAGCATTGAGTTATGTCGATTATCTGTTTCCTAATTATGCCGAGGCAAAATTACTCACCGGGAAAGAGACACTGGATGAAATTGCTGACTGCTTTCTTGCGTGCGGCGTAAAAACGGTGGTGATTAAAACGGGTAAAGACGGCAGCTTTATCAAGCGTGGTGACATGACGATGATGGTGCCGGCGGTCGCAGGAATAACCGCCATCGACACCATTGGCGCGGGCGATAACTTTGCTTCAGGTTTTATTGCGGCACTGTTAGAAGGCAAAAATCTGCGTGAATGCGCACGCTTTGCCAATGCAACGGCGGCTATCTCGGTTCTAAGCGTCGGTGCCACCACCGGCGTAAAAAACAGAAAGCTGGTCGAACAATTGCTGGAAGAATACGAAGGATAATGAAGGCAAATGAAAAAGATACCTTTAGGCACAACGGATATTACGCTTTCGCGAATGGGGTTGGGGACATGGGCCATTGGCGGCGGTCCTGCATGGAATGGCGATCTCGATCGGCAAATATGTATTGATACGATTCTTGAAGCCCATCGTTGCGGCATTAATCTGATTGATACTGCACCAGGATATAACTTTGGCAATAGTGAAGTTATCGTCGGTCAGGCGTTAAAAAAACTGCCCCGTGAACAGGTTGTAGTAGAAACCAAATGCGGCATTGTCTGGGAACGAAAAGGAAGTTTATTCAACAAAGTTGGCGATCGGCAGTTGTATAAAAACCTTTCCCCGGAATCTATCCGCGAAGAGGTAGAAGCCAGCTTGCAACGTCTGGGTATTGATTACATCGATATCTACATGACGCACTGGCAGTCGGTGCCGCCATTTTATACGCCGATCGCTGAAACTGTCGCAGTGCTTAATGAGTTAAAGGCTGAAGGGAAAATTCGCGCGATAGGCGCTGCTAACGTCGATGCTGACCATATCCGCGAGTATCTGCAATATGGTGAACTGGATATTATTCAGGCGAAATACAGTATCCTCGACCGGGCAATGGAAAACGAACTGCTGCCGCTATGTCGTGATAATGGCATTGTGGTTCAGGTTTATTCCCCGCTAGAGCAGGGATTGTTGACCGGCACCATCACTCGTGATTACGTTCCGGGTGGCGCTCGGGCAAATAAAGTCTGGTTCCAGCGTGAAAACATGCTGAAAGTGATTGATATGCTTGAACAGTGGCAGCCACTTTGTGCTCGTTATCAGTGCACAATTCCCACTCTGGCACTGGCGTGGATATTAAAACAGAGTGATTTAATCTCCATTCTTAGTGGGGCTACTGCACCGGAACAGGTACGCGAAAATGTCGCGGCACTGATTATCAACTTATCGGATGCAGACGCAACATTGATGAGGGAAATGGCAGAGGCCCTGGAGCGTTAAATACTCAACACGATTCACCTCTGTTTCTGTGAAAACTGTGATGAAAATCTGTGATTCAAACAGGTTGTTTTGAAAGTAAACATCGGTTATGCGATAATCGCGCTAATGTGATGTAAAAAGATACAGGGGTGTAATCGTGGCGGCAAAAGACAGGATTCAGGCAATTAAGCAAATGGTTGCCAACGATAAAAAAGTGACAGTCTCAAATTTGAGTGGGATTTTTCAGGTAACCGAAGAAACCATTCGCCGCGATCTTGAGAAGCTGGAAGATGAAGGCTTTTTGACCAGAACCTATGGTGGTGCTGTTTTAAATACAGCGATGTTGACGGAGAATATCCATTTTTATAAGCGCGCTTCATCGTTTTATGAAGAGAAGCAGCTTATTGCACGCAAGGCACTACCCTTTATCGACAATAAAACCACCATGGCAGCCGATTCCAGTAGTACCGTAATGGAATTGCTCAAATTGTTACAGGACCGTAGTGACCTGACGTTGCTAACCAACTCGGCGGAAGCGATTCATGTTCTGGCTCAGTCAGAAATTAAAGTCGTTTCAACGGGTGGGGAACTAAACAAAAATACACTTTCACTGCAAGGAAGAATTACTAAAGAGATCATCAGCCGCTATCATGTCGATATCATGGTAATGAGTTGTAAAGGTCTTGATATTAACAGCGGCGCGCTGGACTCTAATGAAGCGGAAGCTGAAATCAAAAAGACAATGATCCGTCAGGCGACAGAAGTTGCGTTATTGGTTGATCACTCTAAGTTTGATCGCAAAGCTTTTGTCCAGTTAGCTGATTTTAGTCATATTAATTACATAATAACTGATAAATCACCGGGTGCAGAGTGGATAGCATTTTGCAAAGACAATAATATCCAGCTGGTGTGGTAATTTAAGCACACGTTGTCAATATTATTTGTTCCTGCGCCTTGAAATAAAATGATGATAAAGATGCGGCAAGTGAATTTGCCGCAATTGCTACCTTTTTTAGCAAATCCGAGGCACCCAATGGAACAATATGATCAAATTGGCGCAAGACTGGACCGCTTGCCTTTGGCCCGGTTTCATTATCGTATATTTGGTATAATAAGCTTTAGTCTGTTATTAACGGGTTTTTTGAGTTACTCCGGTAATGTTGTCTTAGCAAAGCTGGTAAGCAATGGATGGTCAAATAATTTCCTCAATGCCGCCTTTACCTCGGCATTAATGTTTGGTTATTTCATCGGCTCTCTTACCGGTGGGTTCATCGGTGATTACTTTGGGCGGCGCAGGGCGTTTCGCATAAATCTTCTCATCGTCGGTATTGCTGCAACAGGGGCCGCTTTTGTCCCTGATATGTACTGGCTCATCTTCTTTCGCTTCCTGATGGGAACAGGAATGGGGGCGCTGATTATGGTTGGCTATGCCTCATTTACGGAGTTTATCCCCGCGACGGTGCGTGGAAAATGGTCCGCGCGGCTCTCATTTGTTGGTAACTGGTCGCCCATGCTGTCTGCGGCGATAGGTGTGGTGGTTATCGCTTTTTTTAGTTGGCGGATAATGTTTCTGTTGGGTGGTATTGGCATACTGTTAGCCTGGCTTCTCTCAGGTAAATACTTTATTGAGTCGCCACGATGGCTGGCAGGGAAAGGGCAAATCGCAGGTGCAGAATGCCAACTTCGTGAAGTAGAGCAGCAAATTGAAAGAGAGAAGAGTATTCGTTTACCCCCGCTTACTTCGTATCAGAGCAACAGCAAAGTTAAAGTAATCAAGGGTACTTTCTGGCTCCTGTTTAAAGGTGAAATGTGGTAATGACTCCAACTTATTGATAGTGTTTTATGTTCAGATAATGCCCGATGACTTTGTCATGCAGCTCCACCG
>NZ_JAVUPQ010000142.1:0-3885 GCF_032029835.1 Escherichia sp. AM3
ATGTTGAATGCGGCGATCTGATTACCAGTGACGGCGCTGAATATGTAAGCGGCGGCGATGTTCTTGTAGTTGTGTCTGATGCGGTATCCGCTGGCGACGCTAAAACCGTTAACGTGCTGCGTAGCAATGCCGGACTGGTTTGCATCAAGTCCGATGCTCTGAATGTTGAAGGCGCTGTGAAAGAAGCTGCTATTGCTGCCCTGGCTGCAAAAGGTTTCCAGATGGCTGGTTTTAACACTGTATTCACATCTTAATATAAAGGAATAAAAATACTGATTATTGGTAATGAATCCGTCGATCTGGCTCCGCTGTTTAGTCTGCACGACTCTCGCAACTTCCTGTTAACTTCTCTCGACTTTACTGATCCGGTAGGTGTGAGTTCTCATAAAGTGGCTGTTAGCCAACTGGTGGAAACTAACGAATCTCTGTTCAACAAAGAAACCTCTCGTTTCTCTTCTGAACATAACGTGACTAAACGTGAACAGGGTAAAGAATTTTTAGTAGAGATCCCCTACTTCCTGCGTGAAGATATGATTAAGCCGCAAGACGTGCAAGGCAAACGTAAACCAGGCGCTACCGTTGAAGAAACTCTGACAGATATCTACGCGGAATATGTTGCTAAGCACCACATTGCTTTCCAGCGTACTAAAGAAAGCGTGCTGGCTGCTTCCCTGTTCTCTGGTCGCACTTACACCCCTAAAACTGATGATGTGCTGATCCAGTGGGGCGATCTGTTTAGTGTTGTTCCGATGACTGCAACCATCGACGCATCAAGCACCACGCCTTCTATGGTGTTCCAGCAATTCGATCAGATGCATACAGACGTTATTACTAAAGCACAAAGCCAGGCGGCTGCTGTAGAACGTATCGTTGTATTCTGTAAACCTGCTGCTTTCAACGCTATCCGTTACAGTGCTGGCATGGTTAACGCGTTCCAGTATGCAAGCCCTACCGATGACGCAAACATCGTTTATAGCGTGCGCTCCCTGCTGCCAGGTGTGACTACCTTCACTATTCCTGGGACTAACATCGATATCGTTAAAGTTACTGATCCGCTGCTGCTGGCTCATATGACTTCTGATGCGGTTGCTGTTCCGAAGTTCGCTAAAGGCTCTAACGTCTATCAGAACATTTTCGGCGCTCCTTCTTCAACGTTCGACCTGCTGAATTCTGGCGCGGCTGAATATTACAGCTATGCGTTTAGCCCAGCACGTAACGACGCTGTAAACGTAGTTACTGAGAATAGCCAGATGGTTGTAAACCACGGCGTAGGCTTCACTGTACAGATCACAGTAGCGTAATAAAGCGTTAATAGTCGTTTCCTGTGCGACTGGAAATAAAACAGGCAATAAGGGCAAAAGGGATTATTAAACCTGTAGCGCAAATACAGTAAACAATCTCTTTTGCCCTTTTTTCGTTTATACCGTCTATTAAAATATTGTGAGAGAAAAATCATGAGCGAACAAAACAACAATCCAGTTGAGATCCTGAAAGCTGTTTCCACCTTACCGGAAGATATTCTGAATATCTCTCAAGTGTGTAAGTTTTTAGGGATCTCTAATACTGCTGTACGTCAAAGAATCTTCACTACTGGCTGCTCAGCTATGGAAGCAGTGCAATACTACGTAACAAAACAAAACAAAACAAATAAAAGGTAAAGGAAAATATTATGGATTTAAACATCTCAACCTTAACAAACAAGGTTGTATTTAAAGTTGATTTTGCATCATTACAGAAAGCAAGGGACGCAGGGAAGAAATTTCAGAAAGAAATGGAAAACCTAACCAATCCAACATTGAAAGGGAAGAAGGCTAAACGAGCTATAGACGAGGCTCATGATCTGGTAAAGGCTCGTAAAGCTGCACAGGCTAAAACTGATGCCAAAGCGTCAGACAAGCAAGCTCAAACCGATAAGAAGAACGCTGATAAGGTGGCAAAGGCAGAAGCTAAAGCGAAGGCTAAAGCCGCTATAGCTGCCGATAAACAGATCCGCGCTAAAGCGACAATAGCAGAGAAAGCAGAGATTAAGCGCCAGCAAGCTTTCAGACAGCTTGAAGGGATTAAGAAAGGGCGTATGGGCGACGGTATGGACTCCGCCCAATACTACAAAACGTTGCAATACATCAAAGCACAAACGGCAGCGTATGAGAAAGGCGCTATTAGTCAGGCTAAGATGAATCACCTGATCCGTGATCGTATCACGTTAGAACGCCGTGCGGCTGCTGTAAAAGCTCGCCAGGTGGCGGCTGATGGCGGTAAATATCCACATATGGCTAAACAGCTTAAAGGCGGTCATATAGGCGGTGGTGTAGGTGCAATGGTGGGCGGTGCCGCTCTCACTGCTGCCACTCTCGGCGGTGCTGCGATATTCAATACCGTAACCGATCAGGCAAGCAAGATCACAGACACTAACCGCAAGGCAAAGGCTGTCAACGTAAACACTAACGCCCTGTTAGCACTTAATCAGTACGGCTTAGAACACGGTGTCGATAGTTCCGTAGACCAACGTCAAGACAACCTTAAAGACGTTCAAGAGCGTTTAGGTGAATCCGTAGGGAATACCAAATGGGACGCTAAGAAAGGTCGCTGGGCTGGCGGTAATGGTGCCGTCGATAACATCCTTAATAAATATGGTTGGAGTCCTGAACAGATTAAAGGTTTCCAGACTGATCCATTAGGTTTCCTGGGCGCTGTAGTGAAAGAAGGAGAACGCCGTGGACTCTCTGATCAGGAGCAGGGTCACATCCTTGAAGACCTTGGAAATGATTTACAATATTTCCGTGGTGCTTTCAGTCGTAACGGTGAAGAGCTAAATAAAACCATCGTTAAGATGCAAAAAGCCAATGCCACCTATGCGCAAGCGGATCTTGACGCTGCTGAACGTCTGCAAGCTGTACAGGCTAATATGAATATGGCCTGGGAAGGTAGTAAGAAAGCTATCATGACGGGATTCGGTGAAGAGTTCGACGCTCAGGCTGGTGAAGAGTGGGCGCAAATGTTGAAAGATCTCAATCCTCTGTTTAAAGAACTTGGAAGCTCAACGGCTGAAATGATGAGCGCCTTTGCTGGTGCTGTATCGTGGCTTACTGCTGCATACCAGAATATAAATCCAGAGAACAAACATGAAAACCTTGATTCGTCCGGTATGTATTATAAGGATTCGTTTGTAGGCGGCATGGTTGATTGGGGTCGTAGTGCTTTAGGCTTATCGCCTATCCCTGGCACGGAAGACAAGCCAACGACTGGCGGAACTGCAATTCAGAACTATTCAAGCCCGTCCGATAACGTGCAATCCCTGAAAGAGAACGTTAGCCGTGATCTGAACACTACCCCATCTATGACGTATGCGCCAAGCATTGTCGTAAACGTGCCAGAAAGTAAGGTTGATGTGAATATCGCTCCTGATGGTAGTCAGCTTGGATCATACCTCGATTACAAAGTGGGAAGTATCCAACAAGATTTTGAACGTAGTTTCACTTTGGCGGCTCTGTCTGGGCAAGCACCAAGTTAATGATAAAGAGAATGTTTAATCACCATTTAAAACACTCTTATAAGGAATTAAGCATATAAGAGGCTCCCATTACAAGGAAGCCTCTTTATTGCGCCTATGGCGTTGTTTTAAGCCTTAAAATCAATATTTAATTCATATCTTACTAATTCTACATATTCAGCTAATTCTGGAATGCTTGCCCCTTGTGAGTAGGTGCGAAAGGCTTCTGTTTTAGCTCTCTGCTCTGTATGTCCGGTAATGGCACCGATCCGCTGTTCAGGCACTCCGGCACGATCAAGACAAGTGATAAACATCCCGCGCAAGCTGTGAAAGCATTGTCTATTTGTAGCGATTGGCAAGACGCTACGACGTAAACGTGAGAACGCTTGAGAATA
>NZ_JAVUPQ010000143.1:0-3833 GCF_032029835.1 Escherichia sp. AM3
GCTGATAGAAACAGAAGCCACTGGAGCACCTCAAAAACACCATCATACACTAAATCAGTAAGTTGGCAGCATCACCTCTGGCCTGGATCTCTTATTAACCGGGAGGGTTCTCCCTCCCGACACGGCTCAACCTTCTTCGCGGATCTGTGCTTGCAGATAATTTTGCAGGCCCATCTTCTGAATCAGATCAAGTTCCGTTTCCAGCCAGTCGATATGGCCTTCTTCATCACGCAAAATTTCTATCATCATATCGCGGCTGACGTAATCATGAACGCTATCGGCATAACCAATTGCCTCACGCAAATTCTTCGCGCCATCCAGCTCAAGTGCCAGATCAGAACGCAGCATTTCCTCAACATCTTCACCAATGTTCAGTTTGCCCAAGTCCTGTAAGTTTGGAAGACCTTCCAGAAAAAGAATGCGCTCAATATAACGATCGGCGTGTTTCATCTCATCAATGGATTCATGATACTCCACATCATTGAGACGTTTGAGACCCCAGTTTTTAAACATTCGGGCATGGAGAAAGTACTGATTGATTGCGACAAGCTCATTTCCCAACAGTTTGTTGAGATAATTTATAACTTTAGTATCACCTTTCATTTTTTGACTCCTTCGCTTCCACTCTTTGAAGCGTAGAACGGCTTACGAGTAAGTCAAAAAACACACTCCGTTTATGCGGACTCCTTAAACTCCGGCAGCTGCATTAATTCATCCTCCATCACTTCACGCGCGGCCCGGACACATTTACCGCACTGATTGCCGACCGGAATAAATTTTTTTAATTGCTGGAACGAGTGAGGGGAAAACTGGCGCACAGCCTGACGAATTTTTTTATCGCTGATACCATTACAAAGACAAACGTACATAGAGACTCCCGTATACTTTCTTCAAAAATAAATGAAAATAGTTCTTATTTCAATTACGGAAAGACTCTTTTTTAAGCAAAGAATAGAAATATGAATAAAAATAATGGGCTACCAAAAGTAACCCATTGACAAAAAATGCGGCGATACCGGAAGGTATCGCCAACACATTTATTGCTTAGTAAACGGCGCGAAGATTTCGCTAAATGCGTACTTCGGTGCCTGTTCTTTAGTCAGGCCGTGGAATTCCGGAGACAGGTTAGTGCCGCCCGGCAGGTCGCGCGCGATTGACCAGATACCAACCATACCGAGATTACGCTTCTGCGCATCCTGCATGACCAGACGAGCATCAGAGAGATAGAACACCTCGCCCTGAACGTCGTTCACGCCAACCATCGGCGTGGTACCCATCATAGCGTCAATTTCTGCATCGCTCTTGTTGGGATGGAGGCCTTTCAATTGTGAATGCAGGTTGGCAATCGCAGACGTTGCACACTTACCGTGAATGTTCTGGCCTTCGGTATTTGCAGACTGACAAATCGCGTTACCGTAGTCCATTGTCATCACGTTCACACCCGCCAGCTCAACACCTTTCGCTTTGGCATCGCTCAGGACATTCATCCCTTCCGGCGTCAGGCCAGTCGGTAGAATTGGCAAGGTGTACCAGATAGCAATATCTTTGCCTTCTGACTTCCATTTATCCTGCACTTTCTTCACAGCAAGGTTACGACGTTCAATAGATGCCTGATCCGCAACCCAGGTGCCTTCGATATCGAAGTCCAGGACTCTGAGGTTCAGGTTATCAACGATGTCATAATAATGCTGCATCAGATCGTCTACGTTCTTACAGGAAGCAGCCAGCGGAGCGTTGTTAGCACCACCGATAGACAGCATCACATCGCCGCCAGCCTCACGCAGAGCTTTGATTTTGCTGTACTGAGCGTAATTCTGCATACCATAAGCGGTACCCCATGTCGGCAGACAGGTGTTCGCATCTTTACTCACCACAAACGCCAGCGTGAAGTGGTTGACGTTATGATTCTTAGCCAGCGCAGCCAAATCCGGGATCGGATTCAGCGTAAAGTCAACATACGGTGCATAAACGTGTTTCGGCCATGCTTTCTTCGGCGTACCTACACGTTCTTTGGTTCCGGTCCAGTCAACAAAAACACGCCACGGGTTGCTGTCAGAAGGAGAAACTTTCTGCACTTTACTCTGAGAAATGTAGTTCACACCGTTAAAGCGAATCAGCGTATCGCTGGCATAAAGCGTTTCTGGATTAAACTGCGGCGCATTATTCAGCTCTTCGTTGCTATAGCTCTGAGCCTTACCTAACGGCTTCCACGGGCGGCTATTGCTACCGGTGGCGTTTTGGTTCGCAACCAGAGCAGGGTTGTCACTTTGCGTCCAGAACAGCGCTTCATAAGCCTGCCCATCAACAACAACGCGATCACCTTTCACGTACACAGTGGATGCGGACCATGCTTTCGCCGGTTCGTATTTCTTCCACGGGTTATCGCCGCCCGGGACAAAGCCCCATGCGTCTTGATCGACAGAAGTTTTATAATGTGCATCGTTATAATCTACGATGCTGTCCGCGCTGTACGCTTTGCTGGCCTGGAAACCATCCGCAACAATGACGCCGCCGTTATCAATTTCACAGGTAGTCGGGTTACCGTACTGACTCAATTCCGCAGCGGTAGCTGTACGCTCGAGACGCCATGGGTTATTGGAGTTTTCAGCGCTGGTACCCCGTGGGCAATCTTTAGACCCAACCCACCAGGCGTTCTTGTAAACATTACCATTGAAAATAACATGGTAAATTTCGCTACCTTCCTGGCCGCTCCACGCTTGCAATGAGTAATCGTTACCGCTATCCGCTGGTGTTGATGGCTCGCTGTTATCCGGAGTTGGGGTCACCGGTGTTTCCGGAGTTGGATCAACCGGAGTCACAGCACCGCCATTATTATCCGGCTTAACGGAACAGGAGCCAGGGTTACCATACTGGCTGATTTCTGTTGCCGTTGCCGCGCGAACATAACGCCATGGGTTACTGGCATCGTTTTCTTTCGCATCGCCTGGGCAATTTGCCGCGCCTACCCACCAGGCGTTCTTATAAATGCCGCCGTTATAGATAACGTACCATGTAGAAGAACCTTCCTGACCTTTCCAGGCTACTACAGCATAGTTGTCGTTTGACTTATCAGCTGGGGCTGGCTGAACATCAGGAGCCGGTTTAACGTCCGGTGCCGGTTTCACATCCGGTGCAGGCTGTGGTGCTGAAGTACAGGACTGTGGATTACTGGTTTCTGAGATTTCCGTTGCCGTAGCGGCACGAACATAACGCCATGGGTTGCTGGCATCATTGCCTTTCGCATCACCCGGACAGTTAGAAGAGGCTACCCACCAGGCATTTTTATATACCGCACCATTAAAGACGACATACCAGGTCTGACCGCCCTGCTGTTTATTCCAGGCAACTACAGAAGAATTAGACGGAACAGTGCCCTGTGCTGGTGTAGCCGAACCGCCATTAGCCGGCGTATTGGATGCAGGCGTATTTGAATTTGAAGAAGATGAGCTGCCGCTCTTTTCGCAGGAAAGTGTATTGCCAAACTGACTAATTTCAGCAGCTGTTGCGGTACGCTTTAAACGCCACGGGTTAGTTGCATCATTTGCTTTCGCTTTTCCCGGGCAATTTGTAGAAGAAACCCACCAGGCATTTTCATAAATTTTGCCATCGAAAATAACCTGATATTTATTACCACCTTGTTGGTTATTCCATGCTTCCATTGCCAATGCTGGCAGAGCGGAACACACCAGCCCCATACCAATCATAGATTTAGTAAATATATTTAATTTCATTATAATCCCTTGTGACGTAAAAACTGCAGGTAATGACTCCAACTTATTGATAGTGTTTTATGTTCAGATAATGCCCGATGACTTTGTCATGCAGCTCCACCG
>NZ_JAVUPQ010000144.1:0-3800 GCF_032029835.1 Escherichia sp. AM3
AAATTTTCTGAAGATAGACATTTTACCACTGAATTACGCTTATGATAAAAATCTCTAAGTTTATCTATCAAAGTATCCTTGCTTCTAACTGGTAAAATCCATTCTTTTTGCATCTCACCAAAAGCATCTTTGACCACACCAACATCAGTACTTATCACGGGAACGCCACATGCCATAGACTCAAGGACAGGGTTTGGTGTGCCTTCAATTTTTGAAGGACAGACATATACATCAATTTGGCTATAATATTTTACCATTTCATCATGAGGAATAAATCCGAGTTGACGATCGGCAAGGACTAATTCAATATTTAATCCTTCTGATTGTAATTGCTCAACTGCAGGCTTTAATAAAGAATGGTAACCTTTGAAATCCTCTAACTCTCCCGCCCATTTAGAATTCCCAGCCCAACCTACGCGCACGGCCCTCGATTCTATATTATCAAAACGTTCAAGATTAATTGGATAAAATAGTTTTAAATGAACCCCATCTTCCGCAAGAACTGATGGCTTAGGATACTCAACTATGGATGAGTAGATGTCATATAGTTTTGATGAACTAACCGTATAAGCAGTTATTAAATCGTTATAAAATGTCTTTCTTAATTTTATAGCTTGCTCATCCAGGAATAAATGATCATAAACGCTACTGGTTATTATTCTTCCATCCAAGAACACTTTTTTAAAACTGAGCACATAAAATCCGATAGTCAGTTTATAGTAAATATAATACTCATCATATATAAGTCTAAGCGATTCACGCCAGAAGAAATGTGTTATATCATAATTTCTAGTCATCATAATAACCTGACTGATATTATCAACAATTTCAGTTGGTATTATTGTAAAGTCATATGAATCTGACAGATAATTGACTATTTGATTTGCAATATTTGAGAATGCCCAGTTTTCAGTATCAATAATCAATGCAATTTTCGGTTTTGACACAGATAAATCATAAGTCGCGCCTTTTTTATTGTCATCGAATTGGGACAAATTATCATTATGCTGAGTTGTCAGTTCAAAACTACGTTGCTTCTCTTCCAACCAATCATCAACTGGAGCTGACCAGAAAACCATTCCCCATTTGTTTTCAAGATAATCCGCGGATTCTTTTAAGATACTTCGCGTGAAGCGAATTTTCTCATAATCTTTATCTTTGTTAGAACTAGGCTTCGGGTGATCATGGATTAAAGAAATTGCACCACATGTACCAACTTTCATTCCTGACTGGTAAAGACGGATCGATAAATCAATGTCTTCAAACCCAATAAACATATTTTCGTCATACTTCCCTAAATTTTTCAGGGTCGCGATTTTAATAACACTCGCACCACCAAAAAGAAATGTAGAAAGGAAGCCTTCACCATCATATGTAATTGTTTTTTCCTGAATACATGCACTTCCTGCACCAACATGCACCGAATCATCATCAATATCGAGGAAAACATTCCCTCCATTTGCGAATAATGTTTCTCCGTCAGAATCAAGCAATGGCATATTGATAAAATGACAACCAAGTCTTGAAATATCATTTTGCAATCTCGGAAGTGGATTATTTATGAAATAAATATCATTATCGAGAAACATTGCCCATTCTGTTTTTATATGCTCTAAAGTTTTGTTTCTTCCACCACTTACGCCAAAATTATTACCAAGCTCGACAACTCTAATATTTAACGGGATCCTATCACTTAAATTTTGTAAAATTGAAAGTTCTTCTACTGTGCTGCCATTATCAACAATCAGAATATCACCTTTAAAATAAGGTATATGCTGATATATAGAATTAACAAGTTTTTCAGTAAGAAAAACTCTGCTCATCGATAAACATGTTATTGTTAGGTTAGAACCATCACTACCAATGTTCGGACCTAAGGAACTCCCACCATTAGTATCAAGTAAAGCATGAAGATCTGAATACACATACTCAGTTGACTTTAACCCAGGCAATAATTTTAAACGTGCAGACATATTTTATTTCCTGATAAAACGCACAATTTTTAGTATAATTTTTTTCAAAAAACCCGGAAGAAGAGCAGAGAGTCTTAAATATCGATAATATGGAATTTCCATTTGCGAAATTCGTTCCATCAATGATGAATTTTTAGTTGCTAGATCCCCATGCAACGAAATTAAATCGGCGTTTTCTAATTCTAAATTATTTTTTGCATTTGTTACGTCATGATACATCGCGATTTGTTTGGCGAGTTGTTGTTGCAATTCGGAAATATTCTTACGCAGTGTAACATTTTCAATTTTTAATGCAGATAATAAAAGATTTGATTTTCTCAAATTCATTGTTAATTGTTTCATATCTTTTTTTAATATTGATATGGCTTTTTTATTTTCCGCCTGATCTTCACGAAGTACAGAACTTACATTTGACTCAAATTCTTCTGTCATGCGCGAATAAGCATCCATACTTATTGGAAAAGTACTGTTGCTAAAGTTTGTTTCAGGCGCATTCCATAAGCCCACAAAGAAACTACAATTATTTTCATTAACAGCGTCAATCTCTGTGTTTAAAACATTAATTGAATTTTCTGACTCGCTTATTTCCATCCATGAAGAACCTATCTTTTCAAGACCTCGATTGTTAGCAGAGACTGTGCCGAATCCAAAAACAGAACCACCATATGCCCATTGGACATTATTACCCAAAACCCCTGTACTAAGCTCTTTGAATTCTTGAAAAGTATACTTTCGTACATGACAAGGATTAGATTGTTCATTATTTGGATAGTACCAATAATCGTTAGGGCAAGTTATATAGAAAATCGCATTTTCTTTAGCAGTTTTTTTGATAGAACTAAGAAAGACGTCAGGGGTATTGATGTGTTCTATTGTCTCAATTGAAACAACTATATCAAAAAAGTCTTCGCCATAACGCTCTGAGATGGTATTTGCATCACTTACAATATATTCTACATCATATTTCCCAAAAAGTTTCTTTGCACGCTCGATTGACTCTTCAGAGATGTCCACCCCCACAACTCGTTTAGCTCCTGCTTTCATTAATAGTGCTGAGCCATATCCCTCACCACAGGCAATGTCCAGAACTACTTTATCTTTAACAAGATGTAAGATATTAGCATATCTGGCACAATGAATAGCCGATTCTTGTAAAGAGTGAGCAGGTTTTTCACTCAAATTTAATCTTTCCATAATCTTCCTACTAAATTGTGTTTTTTATAAAGTTGTATTTATATGATTTAACAGACATTAGATTTTGTATTTTCAAAATCTACACGTAGTATCTTCATTAGCTTCGAATTAACTATACTTGAGTCAAATTGTTGTAAAGCTATTTGGTGACTTGCATTCCCCATTTGGGTAATTAGCTCAGGTTGATGTAAGAAGCAGAGCATTTTTTCGGCTAAGGCATGAGAAGAACGTGGCTTAATCAAAAATCCATTAACGCCATCAACCACTGTATCTCGGCAACCTGGCACATCGCTGGTTATGACAGCGCGGCCCATGGCCATAGCCTCCTGTGTACTTCTCGGAAACCCTTCACGCCAGGAAGGCAATACGAATACACTCGCTTTAGCAAGCCACTCCTGTACGTTATCAACATGACCAGGTAACTCAATGATGTTATTACATTTCAAATCATTAAGTCGTTCTATAGTTAAGCTTCCCGGGTTATGAAGATCCAGATGGCCCAGCATACAAAAATGAGTTTCAGGAAACTTCTTTTTGACTATTTTTGCAGCCTCAATAAATTCATAAACTCCCTTTTCTTGCAAAAATCTGGCGACAAAAATGAAAGACACTGGCTCGACAGGAGGTGGGCAG
>NZ_JAVUPQ010000145.1:0-3788 GCF_032029835.1 Escherichia sp. AM3
GCATGAAATTGGCCTCAGATTAATGTTAAGCGTCTTGCAGGACGCGTAATGTTAACTGGGGCTTTTCTCTATCTGCCGTTGGTGTCCATGCCCGAGGCAGATAGCCTCAAGCACCCGCAGTCATTCTACTTAACTAAGATTTCCCCGCAAACCGTTTTTGTCCAGCACAGTAAATATCCAACTAAACCAATGGAGTTCGCTGTATTTACCGCCAGTATTCAATGCACATGACCGCCATGAACACCCCTAAAAAAAGGGCATTTATATATCCAAATATTAATATCAAAACATCAACTTTTTCCATATACCTTGCTGTGAAGATGATGGGCATACATGATGCGAACAACCAGAACGCAACAAACAAAAACTGCAATGCGTTTTTCATTATTCCTCCTACAATCAATGTGCAATTACATTTAAACACACCTCAATTTGGCCGGACATATAAATATCTAAACCAGAAAAAATCACTTACATAGCGTTACAAACTCTTTAGTCTAAAGGTTCATCGTAAAACATTCCCCATACTTATCAGTCCGTTCCGCGCCAGGTAGCTCATTGCCTTATCTGGCAACCTGTAATCAGGTTTCCGCTTTTTCAGTTGGCTGGTCGTTTAACCGACATAGTTAATCCATTAATCTAGTTGCCGGATGTTGGTGGATTTTCGCGTTTTAGTTGTTCATAAAAGTGCACAGCTTTAACCAGTTCTTCTGATGTAACTGGGACTGGTGAGGCAGTGAATAAGGCCTGAATTTGATAGTTCGGCCTGTCGTTACAATCCTCTTTTTTCGGTACATATTTCCAGTCACCAGACCACTACTTCCCCTGAAAGTCCGTAACGCCTTTTTTCACGTAGCGATATCGCCATGCCACTGGTTTTGCTTGCCCCGCCGTTTCATGCCCTTCCTGATAATTAATCTCGCTCATTCATCGCCCCACTCATCACAATATGCTTCGACCGGAGTTTTTCCCGCTTCATAGTCATCACGCTAGGATTCGACATCAGCAGCACTTCCACCGCGTAACTCACCATAGTCCATTAATAGTTCATCCCGCTCTTCAAAACTGTAAGCGTCGTCTCAGCACCGTCTGGCAGATCCTGAAATTCCTGAGAGAATAGTGGACACCAAATATGGTGGACGCAATCCATGAAATCATTAACCGCAGTGCGTAAAAAAAGCCCTAATTATCCCGTTGAGTTCAAAATCAAAATGGTTGAACTCTCGCATCGACCAGAGATCTCCGTAGCGCAACTCGCTCGTGAGCATGGGATCAACGATAATTTGCTGTTCAAGTGGCGCCAGTACTGGCGCGAAGGAAAACTACGTCCTCCTTCAACAACAGAAAACAACGTGCCTGAGCTGCTCCCGATAACACTTGATGCCGAAGATGTTGTCCCTACAACCTCCCCCCGGTCACAACCTGTAGCTGCTGCGACACCTGAATCACTCAATATCAGCTGTGAAGTGACGTTCCGGCACGGATCACTCCGTCTGAATGGTGCCATCAGCGAAAATATCCTGAACCTGCTGATACGGGAGCTCAAACGTTGATCCCATTACCATCAGGGACAAAGATCTGGCTGGTCGCTGGCATCACCGATATGAGAAACGGCTTCAACGGCCTGGCGGCAAAGGTGCAGACGACGCTGAAAGACGATCCGATGTCAGGTCACGTTTTTATCTTCCGTGGGCGTAATGGCAGTCAGGTAAAGCTCCTCTGGTCTACCGGCGATGGACTGTGTCTGCTGACCAAACGGCTGGAGCGCGGCCGCTTCGCCTGGCCGTCAGCCCGGGATGGCAAAGTGTTCCTCACACCGGCACAGCTGGCGATGCTGCTGGAAGGTATCGACTGGCGGCAGCCTAAAAGACTGCTTACGTCCCTGACTATGTTGTAAGCCTCTTTATCCTGGTCGACGCTGAATGAGCCTGGTAATATACCCGGTATGAGCAGCTCACTTCCTGACGATATCAATGCACTGAAACGTCTCCTTGCCGAACAGGAGGCGCTGAACCGTGCCCTGCAGGAAAAGCTGAACGAGCGTGAACGCGAAATAGACCATCTGCAGGCACAGCTGGATAAGCTGCGCCGGATGAACTTCGGCAGCCGCTCGGAAAAAGTCTCCCGTCGTATCGCACAGATGGAAGCTGACCTGAAGGCACTTCAGAAAGAAAGTGATACCCTTACCGGTCGGGTTGACGACCCGGCCGTGCAGCGCCCGCTGCGTCAAACCCGCACCCGCAAACCGTTCCCCGAATCACTCCCCCGCGATGAAAAACGGCTGCTGCCGGCAGCGTCATGCTGCCCGGAATGTGGAGGCTCGCTGAGCTATCTGGGTGAGGATGCCGCCGAACAGCTGGAGCTGATGCGCAGCGCCTTCCGGGTTATCCGGACTGTACGTGAAAAGCATGCCTGTACTCAGTGCGATGCCATCGTGCAGGCCCCCGCGCCTTCACGGCCCATCGAGCGGGGTATCGCAGGACCGGGGCTGCTGGCCCGCGTGCTGATCTCAAAGTATGCAGAGCACACCCCGCTGTACCGCCAGTCTGAAATGTACGGCCGCCAGGGCGTGGAGCTGAGTCGTTCACTGCTGTCGGGCTGGGTGGATGCATGCTGCCGGCTACTGTCACCGCTGGAAGAAGCGCTTCAGGACTATGTGCTGACTGACGGTAAGCTCCATGCTGATGACACGCCTGTCCCGGTGCTGTTGCCAGGCAATAAGAAAACGAAGACCGGGCGGTTATGGACCTACGTTCGTGACGACCGTAACGCCGGGTCAACGCTGGCGCCGGCGGTGTGGTTCGCTTACAGCCCGGACAGAAAAGGCATCCATCCGCAGACCCATCTTGCGGGGTTCAGTGGTGTACTGCAGGCGGATGCATACGCCGGGTTCAACGAGCTGTACCGGGATGGCCGGATAACGGAAGCCGCCTGTTGGGCTCACGCCCGCCGTAAAATCCACGATGTGCACGTTCGCACCCCGTCAGCCCTGACGGAGGAAGCGCTGAAACGGATCGGCGAACTGTACGCCATCGAGGCAGAGATAAGGGGAATGACGGCGGAGCAGCGCCTTGCCGAACGTCAGTTGAAAACGAAACCGCTGCTGAAATCCCTGGAAAGCTGGCTGCGTGAAAAGATGAAAACCCTGTCGCGACACTCAGAACTGGCGAAAGCGTTCGCATACGCCCTGAACCAGTGGCCGGCGCTGACGTACTATGCAGATGATGGCTGGGCTGAGGCGGACAATAACATCGCTGAAAATGCGTTGCGGATGGTCAGTCTGGGCCGCAAAAACTACCTGTTCTTCGGTTCGGATCATGGAGGAGAGCGGGGAGCGCTGCTGTACAGCCTGATCGGGACGTGCAAACTGAACGGAGTGGAGCCAGAAAGCTACCTCCGCTATGTCCTTGACGTCATAGCCGACTGGCCGATAAACCGGGTCGGCGAACTGCTCCCCCTGGCGCGTAGCACTGCCGACTGAATAACACATCCCCGTCAATACGGTTCTTGCTGCACGCTTACTCAAAACTGATGTTATATTTAGCTGAACAAAAATCAGCCACTTTGTTCTTCCTCATCGTCTTTTATTTCGTGGTATGAGTAATTGCAGTAGTTAAAGAAAATTTCTTATGCTCCGTCATGAATTTCCTCAGGTGTTGCGTCATCGTCCACTTCGAATACATCCTCAAAATCTCCACCAGCTATTCCCGTTTCAATAATAATTTTGAACTTTCGCATTTCACTACCGCCCTTTCGGGCGGCCTCCTGATGTTCTGAGGGTGCAGAAA
>NZ_JAVUPQ010000146.1:0-3786 GCF_032029835.1 Escherichia sp. AM3
ATCGAAGCCCATCTCTTTGATATAACGAAATTTCTCCAGAATGTTTTCCGGAAAGAACGCCTGATTCTGTGTGCCGATTTTCATTTTTTTCATTCCTTTGAATTAAAACGTAACGCCCATTTTGATGCTCTGTTCCGGATGCTGGTCGACATACTGCATATAGCTTTCCGGGATATTGGCAAAGGTCACCACCGGGTCGATTAAATCTTCGCAATTGAGATAACCGTTCATCAGCAGTTCCCAACAGGTTTCTTCAATACGCTTGCGGCTCCAGCGCGGATAATCCGGGTTCGGTTCGCTGCACGCGCGAGAGAAGACAATTTTGGCGTTATTGAAATGCGCTTCGCGTCCGAGGTTAAAACCTTCGGCAAACGGCTTGGCAAACGCGACATAGGAGATGGTGCCGCCATAAGCCAGACCGCGGAGCGCCGATTGCAGCGCGTCGGCGTAGCCGCTGGTTTCGATAATCACATCGGCACCCTGCTTGCCGGTCAGCGTTTTGATCTCTTTACCTACATCAGTGCCGATGGGGTTAAGGCAGAAATCCGCGCCGTGGCGACGGGCAATATCACAGCGATGGGCGATAGGATCGACGCCAATCACCACAGAAGCGCCAGCGCGTTTAGCCAGTTGGATGGCAATTTGACCGATTGCGCCAAGCCCTACCACCACCACAAAATCCCCTACGCGCACGTTGGCATCGCGCACGCCGCTCATGGCAAACTGCGCCGGGTCGTAGCAGACGGCGTTTTTCCAGGAGCTGCCTTGCGGCATTTTGCGCAGCTTGTAGTTATTCACTGCGTTAATGATGACCGTCTCGGAGAGCGGGCCGTAGCCGCATACGCTGTCGCCCACCGCGTAGTCGGTAACGTCGCTGCCGCACTCGATAATGTCGCCAACCACCATGTTGCCAAGCTGGAATTTGCCAAACTCAATGCCGCGCGGCGCATCTGCCGGACGCGGAGTGAACATCTGCCATTCGCCGTTAAAGTCTTCATCAATAAACGGGCTGGCGGCGCGGAAGTCGACCACTTCCGTTCCGTGTTTCGGTGCGCCGAAACGCACGCGGATCTTCACTTCATTAGCTAAAATCGCCCGATCTTCATACTCAACCAGCGCAGCAACACGCGGTGCTGTGGCTACTAACTTTTTCATTTAAAACTCCTTGTAAAGAAACTGGCCGCTTTAGCCCTTCACGCCACCGGCGGTCAAACCACTCTTAATAAAACGTTCCGAAAGCGCATACATAATCACCACCGGCAATGCGGTCACCAGTGAGGCCGCCATCATCCGTCCCCAGATGTAATCTGGCGTACTGAACAGCGCGTTCAGGCCCACCGGTAAGGTGAAATTGCTGGCGCTGGAGAGGAAAATCGACGCAAACAGATAGTCGTTCCACGCCACCATAAAGCAGTAGACGAACACGGATATCAGCCCGGACATCGCCAACGGCACGGTGATGCGGAAGATAATTTGCAGACGGTTGAGGCCATCCATCATCGCCGCTTCTTCGATCTCATCGGGGATGGTGTCGAAGTAGCTTTTCAGCATAAACACGGCGGTGGGCAGAGTTTGCGTCACCATGGTGATGATCAGCGCCATCTCAGTGTCGTAAATGCCAAGCGCGGTGATGATTTTGAAAAGCGGCACCACCAGCAAAATGCCAGAGAACATATACACCGTGTAAAAGCTGGCGTTGATGGTCATCCGACCTTTAAAGCGCAGGCGGGAAAGCGCGTAAGCCCCAAGAATGCCGAGGAATACCGCCACCACGGATGAAACCACAGACACCACCAGACTGTTACGGAAGTAGTCGACAAACGGGAAAATCATCGGGTTAAAAATGTCGACGTAATGCTCCAGCGTCCACTGCTGCGGCAGCAGCGTAGGATGCAGTGAGATCGCCTCTTTCGCGCCCTTGAACGAGGTCATCAGCATCACAAAAAATGGAAACAGCGTGATGATGAGAAACAGCGCCAGCCCGCAGTAAAAACCGATGCGACTGAGTGTGCGTTTATTTGTTGCCATTGAGGTTCACCCGTTTCCTGGTCAGCAGAATGACAGCGAAAATAATGATGAAGAGCACCACCGAGATCGCCGCCGCTTTTCCTAAATCATTAAAGGCAAAGGCGGTTTTGTAGAGATATACACCGAGAATATCGACCTTGGTCGTCAGCAAATAAACATCCGCGAACATGTAGAACATCCAGATGGTGCGCAGTGTCACCACCGTCGCCAGGACCGGCATAATTGCGGGCAGCGTGACGATACGAAACCGTTGCCAGGCATTAGCGCCATCCATCTCTGCCGCTTCGTACAGCGATTTGTCGATGGTCTGCAAAATCGCCAGAAACGAGATAAAGGCATACGGGAAGTAGCGCCAGATGGCGAACAGCACCACCAGCACAAAGCTACTGCCCGGATTATCGAACCACAGCGGTGCCTGCTCATAGAGATGCAGAAGATCGACGCCGAGGTAGTTAACAATGCCGTAGCCGTTGTTGAACATGTATTTCCAGGCGAACACCAGCGAAATGGACGGCGTTACGTAGGAGAGGATCACCAGCGAACGCGCGGTTTTGCGCAGGCGGAACTCGCGGTTGAAAAACATCGCCACCGCCAGCCCGAGCACGGTGCTGCCCGCCACCACCAGCGCGGTATACCAGACCGTCATCCACAGCGAATGCCAGAAGCCGGGATCGGAGAGGATACGCACATAGTTGCTCACCCCAACAAACGTTGACTCGATGTTGGGATTGAGCGGCAGACGTAAAAAACTGATTTCGATATTCGACACCATCGGCCACGCCACCAGACCGCCCAGCAGTAATAAGCTGGGCGCGAGAAGCAGCAGCGCAAAGGGCATATCGGAACGACCTGAAAAAAGCCTGTTCATTGCGGATTCCTGTCCTGGGTTTAGTGCTGTTCGATCAGTTCATCCAGTTTTTTCTGGCTCGCTTGCAGCGTAGTAGAGAGATCGGCTTTACCCACGGTGACGTTATGCACCATTGAACTCACCACGCCAGAACCCGTCACATCACCCATGCGGGTAAAGTTTTTATCCCCTACTGCGCCAAAAACCTGAATATTTGGCAGTTCACCGATTAGCTGATTCGGTAGTTCACCCAGCGCCTTAATAACGTCGTTGTCTTTCCAGGTGGCGGTAGTCACCACCGCTTTATTCACCGGCAGCGCAGCACCTGGCGACATCATCACCCAGTCGGCAATGTTGTCTGCCTGCTCCATAAAGGTGACAAATTTTTCTGCTGCTTCCGTCTCTTCGGTCTTTTGCCCGGCGGTAATGGTCAGCGAGGTCAACATGCCGTAGACCGCAGAGTTTTTCTCGGTTGGCACCACGAAACCGACGTTTTTCGGGTCGCCTTCTTTAATCACAGCCGGAAGGATATAGGTGGAGTAAATCGCCATCGGCGCGGTGCCGTTCATAAAGGCGTCTTTCACTTCCATGATGTCGTTAGAACCCGGCATAGTGTTGGCAGCAAGGTCGCGGTAATAGGTCAGTGCCTGCATCATCTCTGGTGTATCAAGGGTGATTTTGCCTTCGGCGTTAAAGACGTTAGCCTGGTTGGATAACGCAAACTGGGAGAAGGATTGTTCCGTCAACACGCTTTCTGCTGTAGGCAGCGCAATGCCGTATTTTTTATTCGCCGGGTCATTCAGTTTCTGTGCAACGTCCAGCAGCTGTTGCCAGTTTTTCGGCTCCTCAAGCCCCGCTTTTGCCAGCACATCTTTGCGATACCAGATACCGCCAATCCAGGCGCTGACAGG
>NZ_JAVUPQ010000147.1:0-3770 GCF_032029835.1 Escherichia sp. AM3
ATAGAAACAGAAGCCACTGGAGCACCTCAAAAACACCATCATACACTAAATCAGTAAGTTGGCAGCATCACCCTTTTTTTGCTTTCAATAAGTATGACTGGATGCTTGAGTCGGGAGGAAATATTTGCAGTATACCTTCCGTTTCAGGCGAAGATCGTATATTGCAAGCAATGATTGCAGCATTTTTTCTTCTTACGCCACTTATTATTCTTATCTTAAGAAAACTCTTTATGCGGGAAATGTTCGAGTTTTGGGTATATGTATTCTCGCTCGGTATTTGTCTGGTTTGTGGTTGGTGGCTTTTTTGGGGACGGTTTATATTTTGCTATTAGTAAAATCTATGAGAGTCGTTTTAACGGCTCTCATAGACAGAGAAGTTACCAGCTTACCTTCGCCTCAAATCCACCTTGTTCCGCATTCCCAAATTCAACATTCATGCCATGCAATTTGGCGATTCGCTGGACAATCGATAGCCCAAGCCCGCTGCCGGTAGCGGTTTGTCCGGGTGGGCGATAGAAGCGTTCGCCAATTCGCGCCAGTGCCTCTGGTGTCACACCGGGGCCGTTATCCCTCACGATGAAATTATCAGCATTCAGCGTGACGTCTACCACGCTGCCCTGTGGACTGTAGCGCACGGCGTTATCCAGCAAATTTCGCACCAACAAACTTAGCAATAGCGGTTGCCCGGTGCGTTTGATGCTGTGGGCATTGAGTGTCAGTCGCACGTCAATTTTCGCCTGCTGCGCCGTGTGGTAAATATCCATCACCGACGATTGCAGGAGATCTTCAAGCGGGATCTCCGCGACGTCCTGAAGGTTATCCAGTGAGTCCAGCCGCGATAGCGTGAGCAGTTGATCAACCAGACGAGTAGCGCGATCGATCCCGGAATGTAATTGGAGCAGTGCTTTTTTCCGCGCCTGCGGATCATCGTCAGAGAGCTGCGCAACTTCGGTTTGCACTTTCAGCGCCGTTAACGGGCTACGAAGTTCGTGAGCTGCGTCGGAGGTAAAGCGTCGTTCACGAACCATCATCGCATGTGTGCGGGCGAACAGTTGATTTAGCGACTCAACCAGTGGCCGCACTTCGCTGGGTACGCCAGTCGCGTTTAGTGGTTTTTCCGAGTCAGGGTCACGCATACGTAGTGCCAGCGCCAGTTTGTTCAGCGGCGCGAGTTCACGACCCAGTAGTACCATCATGATGATTAACATAATCGGCAGTGCGACCAGCCACGGGATCAATTGCCCGGCAACAATCGCCAGCGCCATGTCTTCACGGTATTCCCATTCCTGGCCAACAACGATGCGATATTTGCCATCAGGTGAGGTCATCCAGACAAAACGCCAAGGATCGTCTTCACCGACCAGTTGCCCGTCAGCAAAACCTTCCCGTTGATAGCTATAGGGAATATCTTCTCCGTTATCGCCATCATTAAGGACCATTCTGCCGTCGTGGGTAAAGATGGCAAAGGTCAGCGCATCGTCATCAACATGACCGTGTTTTAATCTATTTGGCGTCTGTGCCATGCGATCCGCCGCGTTGATTTCGTTGAGATCGAGCGTACTTAACCGCTTGGCAAACAGCATCAGTTGGGTGTCGAACAATTCATCGACGTTATCCGTTGTTTGTTTCCAGGCGACAAAGCTGGAAAGCAGCCAGGTCACCGAGGCCAGAATTAAAAAGATTAGCGTCAGCCTGACGCGCAGACTAAGACGTTGGGTAAATTTCATTTC
This sequence comes from Escherichia sp. AM3, assembly GCF_032029835.1. Taxonomy (NCBI): domain Bacteria; kingdom Pseudomonadati; phylum Pseudomonadota; class Gammaproteobacteria; order Enterobacterales; family Enterobacteriaceae; genus Escherichia; species Escherichia sp. AM3. The sequence continues at coordinate 1,731 of NZ_JAVUPQ010000147.1, forward strand.
TCACCTAATGTGTAGCCAATACCATGCACGGTACGAATAAAATCACTACCGAGTTTGCGTCGCAGATGATGCACATGCACTTCAACGGCATTACTGGTGACCTCTTCGTCCCAGGTATACAGTTTCTCTTCAATCAGTTTGCGCGGCAGTACCCGACCAGCGTTACGCATCAGTAATTCCAGCAGGGCAAATTCTTTTGGTTTCAGTGTTAAGGGTTCGCCAGCCAGCGTGGCGATACGTTTGCCGGGGTCGAGCATGACGTTACCGTGGCGCAGCTCGTTGCTGGCCTGGCCGTTGGTTCGGCGCATCAGAGCTTCCAGCCTGGCGGCGACTTCTATCAACGCAAAAGGTTTACACAGATAATCGTCAGCTCCCAGACGCAGCCCTTCTACACGTTCCGCCAGCGCATCGCGCGCGGTCAGGATCAGTACCGGCTCACGCTGACCTTTTTCTCGCCATTCGCGCAAAATATCGCGACCATCCATGCCTGGTAAGGTTAAATCCAGGATCACCGCATCATAAGGTGCGCTATAAAGCGCCTCTTTTCCCTGACGACCTTGTGTAAACCAGTCGACGCTAAAACCCATTTTACTAAGGCCCGTTTTGATGCCGTCGCCAATCAGCATGTCATCTTCTATCAGTAAAATTCGCATTTTTTCATCCCTGCGATAACCGTATTTGCTGCCAGTAAACCGTGTTGTAACGCGCTCTGTACAGCACTAAATTTTATTTTTTTCCCTTAAGAAGTTGTTAAGGACTATCTTGTTAAATGCTCGGAAACAGACATTAAAGGGAGTAATAAACATGAAAAAATTCGCAGCAGTAATCGCAGTAATGGCCCTGTGCAGCGCACCGGTGATGGCAGCAGAGCAGGGCGGTTTTTCTGGCCCATCGGCAACGCAAAGTCAGGCCGGAGGATTCCAGGGGCCGAACGGCAGCGTAACGACTGTAGAAAGCGCAAAATCCCTGCGTGACGACACCTGGGTAACCCTGCGCGGCAATATCGTTGAACGCATCTCTGACGATCTCTACGTGTTCAAAGATGCCAGCGGTACTATCAATGTTGATATCGACCACAAACGCTGGAACGGCGTGACGGTGACGCCGAAAGATACGGTTGAGATTCAGGGTGAAGTCGATAAAGACTGGAATTCTGTTGAAATTGACGTCAAACAGATCCGCAAAGTAAATCCGTAATTGTTACCGCTCCCGGGACGCGTTCCCGGGAATAATTTCGCAGGGAGGCAAAATGACAAACCTGACACTGGATGTAAACATTATCGATTTCCCATCAATACCTGTGGCGATGTTGCCGCACCGCTGTAGCCCTGAATTGCTCAACTACAGCGTGGCGAAATTTATCATGTGGCGTAAAGAGACGGGGCTTTCTCCTGTTAACCAAAGCCAGACTTTTGGCGTCGCCTGGGACGACCCTGCCACCACCGCACCGGAAGCGTTTCGCTTTGATATCTGCGGCAGCGTTAGCGAACCGATTCCCGATAATCGTTATGGTGTGAGCAATGGTGAACTTACCGGTGGACGTTATGCCGTGGCCCGCCACGTTGGCGAGCTGGACGATATTTCACACACGGTATGGGGCATCATTCGCCACTGGCTGCCTGCAAGCGGCGAGAAAATGCGTAAAGCACCGATTCTGTTTCACTACACCAATCTTGCCGAAGGGGTGACAGAGCAGCGACTGGAAACGGATGTTTATGTGCCGTTGGCGTGATGTCTGACTCCAGCTTCCCTTATAAATTCCTGCTTCAAACTGGCGCTACTAATGCGCCACTTTCTTATATGGTCAATCACTTTCCTTAAAGAATACGTTTTGTGTGGTCACTATCTCCGTACATCTAACTAACCTTTTAGGTGCTTTTTCATTGCTGTAATTAACCTTTTAGGTTATAACTAAAGTAACAGGGAGGCGGGGGTTATGGAAAAACGCACACCACATACACGTTTGGGTGATGCTGCCAACTTACTGATTTAGTGTATGATGGTGTTTTTGAGGTGCTCCAGTGGCTTCTGTTTCTATCA
>NZ_JAVUPQ010000148.1:0-3769 GCF_032029835.1 Escherichia sp. AM3
GGGGTTCCGATTTACTGTTTGATGACACCCCCATAGATATCCTTACCAGAGGTGGATGGTTTCACGAAGTGAGGCCATCCACCTGATAGACGCCGTTGCCCTGGGCGAGGGAGCAAAGCGACCGCTGCAAGGGAGGGGTCAAGGGGAGGCGAAGTCTCCCATTGCAAGGCCCGGTGTGCGACATTGAGCGTAGCGAAATGTAGCAACATCGGGTAGCCTTGTTTAAAGTGCAATATGCGACGATGGAGGTGGAATGGAAAAGCGCGATAACATGCTGCGGGTCAGGTTTTCTGACGCGGAATTTGAGGCGCTGAAGCAGCTGGCCGAAGATGCAGGCTGCACCATGTCCGAGCTGGTTCGCGATCATCTCGGCAGGGTCAGCGTGCGAAACAAAGACGTCGATCGGGAACGGATTGCCATGCTTAACCGCATCAATGCCAACCTGAACATGATTGCCCGCTGGGTTAATACGCATAAATCGGCGGCTTCCTCGGTTGAGGTCGTTGCTCACCTGATGGATATCGAGCGCCATATTCGGGAGCTGTCGCAATGATTGTGGGTTTCAGCAGGCACGGCACTGGCGGTGGCAGTGGGCCGGTCGGCTATGTCACCGATAAAACGCGGCCCGGTCGGGAAGATTCACCGCCGGAAGTCCTGAGGGGATCCCCGGAGGCTACCCGCAACCTCATTGACTCGCTCGATTTCCGGCACAAATACACTTCTGGCGTGCTGTCTTTCGCCCCGGAGGAGAAGGTCACGCCAGAAATGGAGCAGTATTTCATGGATCGCTTTGAACAGGTCGCGTTCGCCGGGCTTGAAGCCGATCAGTACAACATCCTCTGGGTCAGGCATACCCATGCCGGACATCACGAGCTGCATTTTGTGACGCCCCGCGTTGAGCTTAGCACCGGGAAAAGCCTGAACATCCGCCCGCCCGGAGATGCCGCAAAACAGGCTTTCGATGACCTGCGCAGTGAAATTAACGCCAGGTATGGCCTGGCTGACCCGGATGACCCACGGCGCGCACGTGAGATCGCTCAGCCTGATCATGAGCTGAAAATCGCCGCAGAAGCCCTCAGAAGGGGCGAGAAGCCGCAGGAAGACGTCAGGCTACTCATAGACGCGGTTTTGTCTCAGAGGGCCGCACAGGGGCTTATACGCAGTCGTAGCGACGTTATCGAGCAGGTTTCAGACCTTGGAATGCAGGTAACGCGCGAAGGTAAAAATTACATCACCGTGTCAGATCCGCAGAGCGGCCAGCGGTGGCGCATGAAAGGGGGACTTTATGAGCGTGAGTTTGACGCTGCAGGAGCGATTGAAGCAGCAGCATCTCGCAGAGAGCGAGACTATTCAAAGCCTGACGAAGCAGCAGCTGAGCAGTTTGCGAAGCGAGTTGAACGGCATATTTCAGCAAGAGCTGAATACCATGCTGGAAGATATGCGCCGGCAGCTGCACGACACGAAAGAGGATATGCGCCAGAGCCGGCAGAGCATGTTGCTGACCGTCGTGAAAAACCGGGTGATATTCCCGGCCCTGAGCGCGGTTACGATCTTGGCCGTTATCTTTCTGAGCGGCTGGGGCCTGAGTACGTTTCAGGAAAGCCAGATCACGGCCAACTGGCAGCAGATCAACAGCCAGAAAGCCACGCTGGCGGCGCTGGAGAGCAAAACAGCGGGCCTGAACATCGTTCAGGACAAGAACGGGACGTTCGTCGTGCTGCCCAAAGGGGCGAAAGTGGACGACAGCGGCTGGACAGTCGGGAAGCAGCAAGCTCTGCGGATCGTGAGGTAAACCATGACGGAACTGGAAACGCACTTATTGAACGCCTTGAAGCGTATGGAGCAGCAATTCAGCGAGCAGCTGAAAGCTTCCGAGAAGGCGCAGGCCGCCTTGCAGAGCATGTTCGAGCGTACTGCGGAAGACAACGCCACGCTGTTGAAGCAAGTCAGCTTCTTAGACAATCGGGTGACTGTATTGTCGGAGCAGCTGAAGCAGTTCGGGAACCTCTACAGGCAGAACAGGCGTTGAGGAAGCAGCTGGAATTTCAGGAAGCGTTGCAGCAGAAACAGCGTGAACCGGAGCCTCCGGCGCCGAAGCCAAACAGGTATTACGGGCCAAGCATGTAGAGATGGCGGGTAAAAAAAAACCGCGCTTGGCGGGGAAAATACGTTACAGAGGAATATCTCTGTAACGTATTGGACAACATAATAATATTTTAGTTCAAAGAGCCCATAGTTACGTTTCAAGGTAACTATTCAGCTACGTCCGCCCTGAATCACGCTCAGGCCATTTGTCAGGGCCTTTTTGTGGTTCCTTACAGTGCCTTTCCATCCAAACTGAGGATTCAGGCGGTAACTATAACTGCGCCCTACTTTAGGGCCCTGAAGGATCACAGACAGGTCGATGAGAGCTTTCACTGAACGGCTCACATTGGTTTTCTGCATGCCTAAAGCTTCGGCAATATCAGCTTGGGCAATTTGAATGTAATTTTCATAATCGAGATCAGCTAACAGCATCATCAAGACTTTGAATTGCTCCCCTGTAAGGGTTTTAGCAAGGATCTTTAACGCGTCTTGGTTCATAGTGAAATGCCTCTCAAAAGCTGACTTCTGTTTGGGTCGGATAACTGCGACAAAACTACCTACCTCTTCCCCTGTAGCAGTGTCTATCTGAGTAATTCTTTTACTCATTTAAGAGGCTCTCCCAAAAAATAGTTATCAATAATGATAACAACGTTATCAATAATGATAACTATCGTCAAGCGAGAACCGCGCCACACAAGGGCTGAGAGAAGCCCTCCTTCTGTATCTTATAGCGAGAGGCTTAGATGGTCGGGTAGACCCCCTGTTTTCATCGAATAGTGCATAAGCATTTCTATGCCCGTTCAGGTGATATTCCGCTTCCTCGTTCCGACTGTTCGTTCCTCGCTACGCTGCGGTACGCCTCAGCCGGAACTTGCGGTGAGCGGTTACTGTAATTAAATCGTTGATGTATCTGATGGCTTTTTTAACTGGAGAGACCAAATGAAACTTCTGGATAGGCAGTGTGAGCAGCTTGGAATAGCTTTGTTTGATATATGTTTTCCCTACTCTGGAAAGCCAGAGTTGGCTCTGCTTTCAAAATATAGAAATGATGGTTTTTTAGGGGCCTCTTGCGAAGGTGGAGCAATCTTAACTCTTATAAAATCATGCATGTTAGACGGCTTAGCCAGATACAACTCCTTTGGTGATCGGGATGACGCAGTAAATCGCTATTTAGAAGCACAGATGACAATTTTATCTGATAAAAAAGAAGAGCTTATAGACATAATTAGTCATGTTCCTGAAAATACGATTTTTGATAATTACGATGAAATAATTTCTAGCCCTTTCATACAAAGCATTTATCCCACTCTCTCCAGAGAACTAGGCATGGCAATGTTCTATGCCATTGGCCGTGAAAAAATATCAGAAATAGCTGCTGCATTTTCTGCAGACCCTTACCAATATCGTAGTGGATGGCCAGATCTCACTTTAGTCTATGAAAATTGTATTGAGTTTGTAGAAGTAAAGACTACTGATAATCTTCATAAAACCCAGTTAACAACCATCCCAATGATTCTACAAATTCTCCCAGGTACGGTTTCTGTTTGCCGTCTAAAAAATCGTACTGCCGCTGAAATCGTCAAACAGTAAATCGTGGGGGCCCCTTTGGGGTTCCGATTTACTGTTTGATGACACCCCCATAGATATCCTTACCAGAGGTGGATGGTTTCACGAAGTGAGGCCA
>NZ_JAVUPQ010000149.1:0-3746 GCF_032029835.1 Escherichia sp. AM3
TGTGAGGATTGAATGAAAGGAACGAGATACTATTATAAAAGTATCTCGTTATGATTTATTTGGTCAATCGTCTACCACTCAATTTTATAGTAAGGTGAGATAGGATTATCTTCTGAATACATATCATTTTGAAAAGGCGCCATCCATGTTGAAACTATAAATGCTTGTATTTGATCTGTATCAGTAGCACTGGTGTTGATGTGTTTATCTAATGATACGACTTCATCACCCGTTGCATTCGCTATATTTGAACTTTGAGATAAATTATTGATACCGATTGGATTAGTCATAAAGCTCCCTTTTTTAATTGTCCAGGCCAATGGTCTTTACATCATACTTTTAACTCTAGAGCATTTTAAATATCTTGCAATAAGGTGAATATCTTAGATATTTTTATCTCTGTTGTTTAAATAACAAGTTGCATACATCTAAATAATAAAATTGCGTCAATAAAAATTTATCGCATACAAATTCTCGTCAGCTGCTTTAATTTCAAAATGTTGTCAATTATAACTCGATGGCTTTCACTCTCAGTTTCTTTATAGTAGAGTTTAATGTTGTTTTTGAGCGGGTTAGGCACATACATATCTACACATTCTTTTATCACAACTGCTTTTCGTCTTCTGGGTTCGAGTTGTAGTGATTTGTCTATACAAATCCTTGCCTCTTCAATTTTTTCATTATGAAAGTGGACTAGTGCCCTATAGTAGTAGAGAGAGGCTATATCAGTTGAGTGTATCTTAGCCTGTCCAAATAAGATATGAGATACTTTTGCTTGTCCAGACAGACCAGTTATCAGTCCCATAATAGCTAAAATTTTTCCATCGACAGTGGTTATGTCTGATACATAATCTAAAAGCTCTAATGCTTTTTGAGCAGCAAGTTCAAGTTCACTTTTTCCATGAAGTGCCAAAGACATATGGCATTCCGCTAGAAGGCAATAACATTCTGTTTTTAGCGTCTGTATATCACTTTTATTTTGTAATCTATCAAATATAGTCATGGCCCTGTAAATGCTTTCAGGGGTGAAGTCGTAAAGTTCTTTCTTTCCGGCTAACATTTCATCTGATAAATAATGATTCTTATATCCTTGGTCCTGCTTAGCTAATCTTACAGATCGTTCTGGTTTATGTACCGTTTGAAGGATATTATCTATAATAAATTGTGATGTATTATATAGTTCATCAACAGGGAGATGATTACTGGCGATGAGGAAAAGGTTTTTAGCGTCGATCAACTCAATGTATAAAGTGTTCACTGCATTATTCTGGTTTATTCTTCCTGTAACGAAATAATCTGGCTTGAATCTGCTCAAGAATGAATTTTGAGATATGTGATCATTACAAAAATTTGTCGCAGCCATCGGATAGGTATAGAGACCATCGATTTTTTTATTTGAAATGATTTGCACTAATTCCTGATTAAGTATTAATGGATCCAGTGTATTCAATGAAGTAGTGAAAGGGAATATAGCTATGGAATAGTCTGAAGTATTATCTTCATTAATTTTAGTTTTGAAAACCTGCCCGCTGAAACGATAACCTTTCCGGTAGATTGTTTCTATGCAACGATCATAGCCAATTTTTTCAAAAATGCAGCGCAAAGAATAGATACATCTTGTCAGGGACTCGTCACTAACAATAATATTTTTCCATACTGATTCGATGATCATATCTTTCAGTACAACATGACCAGCGGATTCAAGTAATACTATTAATACACCTAACTCTTTCTGTGGAATATAAACTTGCTCATTTCCTTGAGTAAGAATTCCATCTTCCGTGAGCGTTAATCCCTCAAGAAAATGATATGAGAATTTATTTTCTAAGTCCATTAGTTAACCTCTATGAAAAAATTGGTTTCTTGCATCCTGCTTAAGCAATAGAAATTATGGCTATTCATATTTATGTGTCATTAACGCTACAGGAAATTACATTTGACATATCTATGGTTGTGTTCACTAATTTATCTTAGGAATTCAGTGATGTAATCTGAAATAGCCTTATTCAATTTTGATAAAGTAGATTGTTCTCTAATGCATTGAAAAATAATGATTTATAGTATGCTCTTAACTGTTTTAAGATGCTGATTTAAGAAAACATAAGAGGTGCTGGTTATAGTGGTTAACTGCACTATAACCAGCAAATTTAACCAAATGATTGTAATGCTTAGCCATTATCTTCTGAATTATCGTTTAAGAGTTCAATATATGCCTGCGCTTTACTCTTAACACTATCATCCTCACAATTGTTAATAATGTGATAGAAACATTGCATTGCGTTATCGATATTTTTAGCCCCAATCTGACATTGACCCATACGATAAATAACTGAATAGTCATCATACGGGAAGTACTTGTAACTTAGTTTGTAAAGGTCATATGCTTGTTGATATTTCTTTTTGGGCTGACATACTGATGCAAAATCTTTTAGATACTCATGATTTTCGAACGCATAAATGCACAAGAATTTATAATAAATTTCTGCGTCCGTTATATTACCCTTTTCATGGTAGTCGAATGCATATGCATATATTCTATCAAGGATATCAGGAGTTAAACCATGTAGTAATGCCAGATTTTCTCCTTTCGATAATGCGTGTTTTAGTTGATTTGCCCATTCATCACTATTATTGAATATTTCAATTGTTTCTGTGCTCATAATATTCCTCTGTGATGTGTCTCGTGATGCCAAATTATTATTGATTGACTCATTGATATTTTTATATTTATCTTTTTTAAATTATGAGTTTTAAGCTTGCATTGCTTATGGTATATTTTTCATTATTGGTAAAAGTACTGTTCACTACAAACTAATAACATCATTAGTTGTTTTACTAATATTCACCTTATTAGTTATCTTAATTACGACATTACATAAATGCCTTAATGTGTATGACCTGGATTCATAGTATCAATTGCCATTTTTTCAATGAAAATTAAAAAGGGGATTTTTGAGAAGGGTAGAATGTCGTTTGTTTTTTTCTTTATTATGTCTGGTGACGCGGGGGGATAGAACGTCTGTGCATATAGTAGTGAATTTATTCAGGTCTACATTATTCTCTATTTTGGTCAGTTTTATGAGTTCATTTACAGCCATACTCATTAAATCATCTGTTATCGAAAATTTATATATGCTCATAGCAGATAATATTGCTTGCTGAATTATCTCTTCAGAAATATCCGCTATCTTTATTGACAAATCATGTGTTAGATATTTTCCTCCAAGAGATTCTTGTTCAATATAATTTAAACCAGACCCCATTGTGATTTTAACTGGATTAACGGATTTCTCTTCATTTTTCTTATTTTTGTTCTCCTGATCAGGAACTAATGGTTGCAGTGGTAGGCTATTATTAATATTTCGTGGCTTCATTTTACATTTCTCTCATTTGATTAGAGCAAAATCCGAATTCGCAGCTTCTGATAATGTCAAATATCACCTTATGGAGACGTTACGTAGAATGACTATATTTGTTATCGGCACATTAGGGGTATTAATTTTAGTATTGATGGAAGGTGATTATTGAACAGTAACATCGAGTCACGGTAAAAATGTGAGGTATACAATGGACATTGAATTTTCGCAGATTCATGAAATGGTCTATATGCATGATATTGTAAATTCGGACTCGAAAAAGAAACCAAGGATTCCGTTAAAAAAATTCCTTAATGCTGAGAATGTTCTCACGCAAACAACATCATGGACATTAAATTCAAGATATGTGAATGTTAATTCTGTCAATAA
>NZ_JAVUPQ010000150.1:0-3744 GCF_032029835.1 Escherichia sp. AM3
TTGTTTTTACCTCATTCAATAAAGTGATAAGTAAGTTCGTTCGAGAGGGATTTAAAGCAAAAATAATCAATGGCACCCAATAGAAAATATTGGCGATGCGCTCGAACGAATAAAGAAGCCCTATGCGCAATCCACACGCTACGATGTTGCAACAACACGCCATCTACTTTTTATTCTCATTCACTAAATGTGGTTGTTCTGGATTCATTATTCAAAGTGTGTACAAGATCACATTTAATCACTTCATTACAGTTCAGCATGCTGAACAAAGCATATTTTCCACTATGTAATGCCGATACCATTTATTCCATGAGCAAGAAGGAGCCATTATGGTTCGCAAAGGGTGTAATTCATTAGTCCGTGCTGAAAAAATATTAACCCACATTGCATGGGTTGGTATGGCAAGTTATATGGAGTTATTAAATAAATTCCAGTACCCCAAAAGCAGCCTGCTTAATTTATTGAATGTAATGGTGGAGTGTGGTTTCTTAATTAAAAACAAAAACGGCTACTATTCACTGGGAATAAAAAACTACGAATTGCGTTACACCGTCAAAATATATTTGAGGTGACTAAGCGGCCAATGCAGGAGTTGTCGCTGAAAAGTGGACTGGTTTGTCATCTTGGGGCGATGGAGAGCATTTCGGCTATCTATCTCGACAAGATCGAAAGTCCGGACTCTGTACCGACGAGCAAAAGCTGGATTGGCAAAAAACTTGAGTTGCATATTACCGCGTTGGGTAAGGCATTATTAGCCTGGAAGACACGAGAAGAACTGGATTATTTTTTAGAAGCACTCACGTTAACTCCACATACGCGCAATACATTTACCGATAAAAAATTGTTTCTGGAAGAATTACAAAAAACACGCCTTCGGGGATGGGCCATAGACAACGAAGAATCAACCTATGGGGCGGTATGTTTAAGTATGCCGGTATTCAATATGTATAACAGAGTTAACTATGCAATCTCACTTTCTGGCGATCCGGTAGTTTATTCAGGAAATAAGATAGACAGCTATCTGGAATTGCTCCGGAAATGCGCTGAGCAAATATCATATGGGCTGGGATACAGAAACGAAAATGAGCATTTACGAAAAGGAAACTGAGGTAATGAAAAAATTCAGCGGCATTATTCCACCGGTATCCAGCACGTTTCATCGTGACGGAACCCTTGATAAAAAGGCAATGCGCGAAGTTGCCGACTTCCTGATTAATAAAGGGGTCGACGGGCTGTTTTATCTGGGTACCGGTGGTGAATTTAGCCAAATGAATACAGCCCAGCGCATGGCGCTCGCCGAAGAAGCTGTAACCATTGTCGACGGGCGAGTGCCGGTATTGATTGGCGTCGGTTCCCCTTCCACTGACGAAGCGGTCAAACTGGCGCAGCATGCGCAAGCCTACGGCGCTGATGGTATCGTCGCCATCAACCCCTACTACTGGAAAGTCGCACCACGAAATCTTGACGACTATTACCAGCAGATCGCCCGTAGCGTCACCCTACCGGTGATCCTGTACAACTTTCCGGATCTGACGGGTCAGGACTTAACCCCGGAAACCGTGACGCGTCTGGCTCTGCAAAACGAGAATATCGTTGGCATCAAAGACACCATCGACAGCGTTGGTCACTTGCGTACGATGATCAACACAGTTAAGTCGGTACGCCCGTCGTTTTCGGTATTCTGCGGTTACGATGATCATTTGCTGAATACGATGCTGCTGGGCGGCGACGGTGCGATAACCGCCAGCGCTAACTTTGCTCCGGAACTCTCCGTCGGCATCTACCGCGCCTGGCGTGAAGGCGATCTGGCGACCGCTGCGACGCTGAATAAAAAACTACTACAACTGCCCGCTATTTACGCCCTCGAAACACCGTTTGTCTCACTGATCAAATACAGCATGCAGTGTGTCGGGCTGCCTGTAGAGACATATTGCTTACCACCGATTCTTGAAGCATCAGAAGAAGCAAAAGATAAAGTCCACGTGCTACTTACCGCGCAGGGCATTTTACCAGTCTGAGGAGAAACTCATGTCTGTTCGCAATATTTTTGCTGACGAGAGCCACGATATTTACACCGTCAGAACGCACGCCGATGGCCCGGACGGCGAACTCCCATTAACCGCAGAGATGCTTATCAACCGCCCGAGCGGGGATCTGTTCGGTATGACCATGAATGCCGGAATGGGTTGGTCTCCGGACGAGCTGGATCGGGACGGTATTTTACTGCTCAGTACACTCGGTGGCTTACGCGGCGCAGACGGTAAACCCGTGGCGCTGGCGCTGCACCAGGGGCATTACGAACTGGACATCCAGATAAAAGCGGCGGCCGAGGTTATTAAAGCCAACCATGCCCTGCCCTATGCCGTGTACGTCTCCGATCCTTGTGACGGGCGTACTCAGGGTACAACGGGGATGTTTGATTCGCTACCATACCGAAATGACGCATCGATGGTAATGCGCCGCCTTATTCGCTCTCTGCCCGACGCGAAAGCAGTTATTGGTGTGGCGAGTTGCGATAAGGGGCTTCCGGCCACCATGATGGCACTCGCCGCGCAGCACAACATCGCAACCGTGCTGGTCCCCGGCGGCGCGACGCTGCCCGCAAAGGATGGAGAAGACAACGGCAAGGTGCAAACCATTGGCGCACGCTTCGCCAATGGCGAATTATCTCTACAGGACGCACGCCGTGCGGGCTGTAAAGCCTGTGCCTCTTCCGGCGGCGGCTGTCAATTTTTGGGCACTGCCGGGACATCTCAGGTGGTGGCCGAAGGATTGGGGCTGGCAATCCCACATTCAGCCCTTGCCCCTTCCGGTGAGCCTGTGTGGCGGGAGATCGCCAGAGCTTCCGCGCGAGCTGCGCTGAACCTGAGTCAAAAAGGCATCACCACCCGGGAAATTCTCACCGATAAAGCGATAGAGAATGCGATGACGGTCCATGCCGCGTTCGGTGGTTCAACAAACCTGCTGTTACACATCCCGGCAATTGCTCACCAGGCAGGTTGCCATATCCCGACCGTTGATGACTGGATCCGCATCAACAAGCGCGTGCCCCGACTGGTGAGCGTACTGCCTAATGGCCCGGTTTATCATCCAACGGTCAATGCCTTTATGGCAGGTGGTGTGCCGGAAGTCATGTTGCATCTGCGCAGCCTCGGATTGTTGCATGAAGACGTTATGACGGTTACCGGCAGCACGCTGAAAGAAAACCTCGACTGGTGGGAGCACTCCGAACGGCGTCAGCGGTTCAAGCAACTCCTGCTCGATCAGGAACAAATCAACGCTGACGAAGTGATCATGTCTCCGCAGCAAGCAAAAGCGCGCGGATTAACCTCAACTATCACCTTCCCGGTGGGTAATATTGCGCCAGAAGGTTCGGTGATCAAATCCACCGCCATTGACCCCTCGATGATTGATGAGCAAGGTATCTATTACCATAAAGGTGTGGCGAAGGTTTATCTGTCCGAGAAAAGTGCGATTTACGATATCAAACATGACAAGATCAAGGCGGGCGATATTCTGGTCATTATTGGCGTTGGACCTTCAGGTACAGGGATGGAAGAAACCTACCAGGTTACCAGTGCCCTGAAGCATCTGTCATACGGTAAGCATGTTTCGTTAATCACCGATGCACGTTTCTCGGGCGTTTCTACTGGCGCGTGCATCGGCCATGTGGGGCCAGAAGCGCTGGCCGGAGGCCCCATCGGTAAATTACGCACCGGGGATGTAATTGAAATTAAAATTGAT
>NZ_JAVUPQ010000151.1:0-3710 GCF_032029835.1 Escherichia sp. AM3
ATAAAACGGCAGCGTTATTTAAACGTGCAATGGGTAGTAATACCAACTGGCGGTTAGGCAGCGACACATTTAACGCGCCAGAACTGTCCTCTTTGGTATTACGCTCATTAAAAGAAGATGCCGAAGAATTTCTGCAACGTCCGATTAAAGATGTGGTGATCTCCGTTCCGGCTTATTTCAGCGATGAACAACGCAAGCATACCCGTTTAGCAGCGGAGTTAGCCGGGTTAAATGCGGTACGCTTAATTAATGAACCCACAGCAGCTGCGATGGCGTATGGCCTGCATACCCAACAAAATACCCGTTCGCTGGTGTTTGATCTCGGTGGCGGCACGTTTGACGTTACGGTGCTTGAGTACGCCACGCCGGTGATTGAAGTTCACGCCTCCGCTGGCGACAACTTTCTTGGTGGCGAAGATTTTACCCATATGCTGGTCGATGAGGTTTTAAAACGCGCGGATGTCGCCAGGACCACGCTTAACGAGAGTGAACTGGCAGCCTTGTACGCCTGTGTGGAAGCGGCAAAATGTAGCAATCAATCGCCATTGCACATTCGCTGGCAGTATCAGGAAGAAACGCGGGAATGCGAATTTTACGAGAACGAACTGGAAGATTTGTGGTTGCCGCTGCTCAATCGCTTGCGAGTGCCGATTGAACAGGCGTTGCGCGATGCGCGTCTGAAGCCGAGTCAAATCGACAGTCTGGTGCTGGTTGGCGGCGCGTCACAAATGCCGCTGGTGCAGCGAATCGCCGTGCGTCTGTTTGGCAAATTACCGTATCAAAGTTACGATCCGAGCACCATTGTCGCGCTGGGCGCAGCAATCCAGGCCGCCTGCCGCTTACGCAGTGAAGATATTGAAGAGGTAATCCTCACTGATATTTGCCCTTACTCGTTGGGCGTTGAAGTTAACCGCCAGGGCGTTTCCGGCATTTTCTCGCCGATTATTGAACGAAACACCACTGTGCCCGTGTCGCGTGTAGAAACTTATTCAACCATGCACCCGGAACAGGATTCAATTACGGTTAACGTCTATCAGGGAGAAAACCACAAAGTTAAAAACAACATTCTGGTGGAATCCTTCGATGTGCCGTTGAAGAAAACCGGGGCTTATCAGTCGATTGATATTCGCTTTAGTTATGATATCAACGGGTTGCTTGAAGTTGACGTGCTTCTGGAAGACGGCAGCGTTAAGTCCAGAGTGATTAACCACAGCCCGGTAACATTGAGCGCGCAGCAGATTGAAGAGAGTCGGACGCGGTTATCCGCATTGAAAATTTATCCGCGCGATATGCTCATCAATCGCACCTTTAAAGCCAAACTGGAAGAGTTGTGGGCGCGGGCGCTGGGTGACGAGCGAGAAGAGATCGGCCGGGTGATCACCGATTTTGATGCGGCGTTGCAGTCAAACGATATGGCCCGCGTGGATGAAGTTCGGCGGCGGGCGAGCGATTATTTAGCCATTGAGATCCCATAAACACGGCTGCCGGATGCGGCGTAAACGCTGCATCCGGCATCGGCGCAAAAAACACATCGTCAGCTAAACAACATCGCGATTTTGCCGAGAGCATAACCTATCACCAGCACCGTTAAACTGATTTTGATAATGCTGGTAATGCTCTGTGGTTTTTCACCCTCATCATTTTTTTCTTCATGATTTTCAGGTGTTGGCTCATCGACATCTTCATCCTCCGGCTCGAGTTTCACTTTCGTCAAAAGCATCCGGGTGACAATGGCCTCTAATGGATGAGCATCTCCGCCTTCCAGCCTTTTATTAAGACGGGCCAGCATCTCTTGTTTCGGAAACGCTTCAAGTACTACCTGTTCCGCTACCCGATACAAATCCAGGAACGGTGAATCTTGCTCTGTCTCGCTACCGACTCTCGATTTCCACCACGCCCATGCTTTGCGCTTGAAGAATAACGACTCAATAAACGATTGACCTAACGGCGATAATTTTCCGCTATGTAAAATCTCCGCCCATAACAGCCGCGTCCGGGCGCTCTCACCAGGAACATATTTCAGCGGTTGACCTTGCGCATCTACCATGCTCCGCGCTTCGATAACCATCACTAATAACGCGAAATAATCCGGGCAATGACGCTTGCTCCACTGCAACAACAAATTATCAGCTTGTGTAGATGGGTAACTTTCCCAGTACGCGCAGAGATCGGCAAGCAGGCTTTCCCCCTCGCCGCAGTACAAACGTTGTGCACACAAGTAATACCGGGCATCTTCGCTTTCTGGTTCTTCCGTTTGCCACTGTTGAGCGACAGGAATGAGTTCCGCCATACCTGTTTGCACCGAGCTGTACCAGCGCAACAGTTTGCGATGTAACTTTGCATCATCAGGAATTAACCACGGACCTTCCATCGCCAAAAACGCAGTGACATAGTCAGGATGGTAACGGCAGCAACGTTCCAGCGCGAAGTAATACTCAACAGTCTGGTTCTGCAACGCAATGGGATATTCCAGAAGGCTAAGGAAATCGAAACAATCACCAGCCTGAATGGCCTCAAGAAAAGCCTCCCTTTCTTCCTCATCCATTCCTTCGCTGTCATTAAATGAATGCCAGTTCAAACGCTCTGCCAGCAAAGAAGCACAATTTAATGAAAGATATCGCGCTTCTATGGCGATTGCACACAGCGGCCAGCGTAATTGATCGACATCCTCCATGTTCCAGGTATTTAATTGCTGAATAAATTTCTGCCAGGCGGAAGGCTGAAAACGATCACTTTCTGAATCCAGTAATGTCCTGAATGCACGTAGTATTTCATGTTCAGCGGCAGCATCTTTTTCTTCATCATCTGCTTCCTCGACAGGATTTACCGCCAGTCGCAGGGCCTCTTCATAGGCCTGGCGTAATGCTTTAAACCCTTGCGGATCGGTTTCGGGATGACACAACGGTAAGCGAGCAAGATAAGCCTGGCGGATAATGTCTATTTGCGTCGTGCTTTCAATTTCGAGGATTTGCCAACATGTTTTCATAGGTCGCTCACATCCTTAAGCGTTACCGGGCATTCAGACTGGACAGTTAATGGCTGCCAGGGAAGCGTGGCATAGAAACGATCGCTTCCCGCTGCCAGCTCTTCGAACATACGACTCCCGGCGCTATCGTATTTGTACAGGGTTAGCGCCTCGCGTAGCGAAGTGTTGTCTTCGCACTGAGAAGATTGCCAGTAGAGACGTCCTAACGAATAGGCGGAAAAATAGTGCATCCAGCTGTGATAGTAATGGTGAGCTCGTACATAGACGCGCGATTGCAGCCATAAACTCTCTTCTTCCGTCAGCCACTTGTTGAGCACACCGACCCGTGACAGAAACCCCATTCGAACATAATCCCAGGCTTTGATTCCCCCTTCCCCACAGCACATAGCGGTTTGGGCAACGAATTGGGTATAAATCAACCCTCTCTCCGAGCCACCAGCAATTAATGCTTTCCACTCTTCAGGGGAAGAGCGATGCCATGTCAGATATAAGCCAGCTAAATCATTGGCATGACCATCATCAGTCATCTGATAAATAGTCTGAATTAAATCATCACGATTATTTATTCCCCAGGATGATGAGAGCTCGAATTCTTTTATCCCAGTATACATTTTTGGCGAGTCATGCGCGGGTTTGCAACCCTGATTAAGTATTTCCATGGGCGCAGAAAGCGCAAAAAGAAGATATTGTTCTTCCTTATTCATTTGTTAATAATCCCTTAAGT
>NZ_JAVUPQ010000152.1:0-3698 GCF_032029835.1 Escherichia sp. AM3
GCTGGAAGGGGTGGCTTTTCTTACCGGCAATCTCCGCCAGAAAATTGAGGATGAATTCCCAGAACTGACGCACGGGCTTATTAAGATGCTATGGCCTAATTACCTGCGTCCGGTTCCGGCAATGACCCTTATTGAATATACGCCGGATATGGATAAGTCTTCTGTACCGGTGTTAATCCCCCGTAATGAGCAGTTTACAACCAACGCCGGGGAAATCAGAGTTGATGAAGTGCTGCCCTCTGATGCTAAAAAGGAGGAGCCGCCTCCCTGTACCTTCACCCTCTGCCGGGATATCTGGCTGCTGCCCGTTCGCCTGGAGCAGATTGAAAACCGCAGTACGACCCGTAATGGTGTTATCAACATCACCTTTTCGGTCGCACCGGGAACGGACTTCCGCACGCTGGATCTGAACAAACTTCGCTTCTGGCTCGGCAATGACGACAACTATACCCGTGACCAGCTTTATTTATGGTTCTGCGAATACTTGCAGGGTGCCGACCTGACTGTGGGTGAACAGCATCTTCGCCTGCCTGAGTTTATGCTAAAAGCTGTCGGTTTTGAGCCGCAGGATGCCATGCTGCCCTGGCCGAAAAACGTCCACAGCGGCTACCGGATCCTTCAGGAGTATTTCTGTTACCCCGATGCGTTTCTCTTTTTTGATCTTTGTGGTTGTCCGGCTTTGCCTGACGGATTGCAGGCGGAATTCTTTACCCTGCAACTGCGTTTTTCGCGCCCTTTGCCCGTGGACATCCGGCTGCGCCGCGATTCCCTGCGCCTGTATTGCGCACCTGCCATTAATTTATTTATCCACCATGCAGAAGCCATCACGCTGGACAACCGGCGGGCAGACTATCCGCTGGTTCCCAGCCGCCATTACCCACAACATTACGATGTATTTTCCGTTAACAGTGTGGTGAGCCAGGTCCAGGATATGTTCAGGAAAAAAGATCTGGGGCGTCCTGTTTCGACGCAGGCCGCGCGCCAGTGGCCAGCCTTTGAAAGTTTCAGCCATCAGATGGAATACAGCCGGAAGCGGGAAGTGGTGTACTGGCATCACCGGACCAAAACATCCCTGTTCCATCGCGGCTTTGATCATACCCTTGCCTTTATACATGCTGATGGCAGTTATCCGTCAGACGAATCTCTGCTCAGTAATGAAGTGGTTTCGGTATCGCTGACCTGTACCAACCGTGAGCTTCCGTCACAAATTCGTTCCGGCGATATCACCGGCACAACCGGTAAAAATGCAGCTGTTGCTTCATTTCGCAACATTACCCGCCCGACGCAACCACTCTGGCCGGTCATTGATGGCAGCCTGCACTGGTCCCTACTCTCCGCCATGAACCTGAATTATCTGTCATTACTGGATACGGACGCGCTGAAGCAGGTCATCGCCAACTTTGATCGCCACGCAATCCATCATCCGCAGACGGCACGGCTGTCACAACAAAAGCTGGATGCCATTGAGCGTCTGGAGACCCGCCCCGTTGATCGCCTGTTTACGGGTATTCCCGTCCGGGGACTGGCCTCCACGCTGTATCTGCACCCGGAGCCGTTTGTCTGTGAAGGGGAAATGTATCTGCTCGGTACGGTGCTTTCGCATTTTCTGTCGCTGTACGCCAGCGTTAACTCATTCCACATGCTGACCGTTGTGAACACAGAAAGCCAGGAGACATGGAAATGGACGGAAAGAATCGGGCAGCATCCTCTTATCTGAGTCCGGGAAATCCCCCGGCAGATAAAGAGCAGAATGATCCGCTGGCACAGGTTTTCCATAATGCCTGCTCTTACAATTTTTTTGCGATGGCGGAGCTGTTGCACCGCCTGGCAAAGGGTGAAAAGGGGACGCCAGAATTATCCCTGCGTGACGATCCGGCACAGGAAACCCTGCGTTTCAGCGCCGATGCCAGCCTTGCCTTCCCGTGCAGTGATATCAGTGCGCTGAAACGGGATACATCAGGGGCATTCAGGATGACCACCACCTTTATGGGGTTACAGGGGAGCCAGTCGCCTCTCCCCGGTTATTACCTCGATCACCTGGCCTGGAAAGCGGTACATGAACAAAGTCCGGTAGGTGATTTTCTGGATATGTTCAGCCACCGCCTGACCCAGTTTGTCTGGCATATCTGGCGTAAGTACCGCTATCACATCAGTTTTCGTAACGGCGGTGTGGATGCGTTCTCGCAGCGCATGTACTCCCTTGTCGGGCTGGGCCACCGCCAGCTTCGCGATAAGCTGGCGATTAATCACAGCAAAATGCTGGCGTATTCCGGGATCCTGGCAAATCCGGGACGATCCCCGGAAATAATCTGTGGCCTGGTGTCCCACTGCTTTGATTTGTCAGAAGTGACGCTGCAAAACTGGCAACGTCGCAAGGTGGATATTGAACCGGATCAGCAAAATAGTCTGGGGAGCTATTCTCTTAAAAATGGCGAAAAACTGGCGGGAAGATCGGTACTGGGCAACTTTGTTCTGGGTACACGAGTGCCCGATCTCAGCGGAAAATTCCAGCTCAGTATTACCAGCCTGACCCGAAAACAGTTCCTCTCTTTTCTGCCGTCCGGCGAAAACTTCCTGCCACTGACGATGTTCGTGTCCTTCATCCTGCGCGATCAGCTTGCCTGGGACTTACATCTGGGGCTGGCGCCGGAGCAGGTGGGCGCAATGCGCCTGGGTGATAACAAAAGTGCGCTGCTGGGCTGGACCAGCTTCCTCGGCACACCTGAAGAACGACCCTCAGTCACCATCAGGGTACGGTCGTAAATTATGATAATCACGGAGCAGAATATGCCGGAAGAGAAACTACAGACGCTTTCATTGCAGGTCATTAACGGCAGTGAGCTGGAAAGCGGGCGGGCGGCGCGCTGTCTATTCACACAGCAGGGAAATGTCGGCCATGGCCCCGAATGCCACTGGTCGGTACAGGATCGTCAGCAGAGCATTCCGGCCCAGGCTTTTACCGTTATCCTGCACGATGGCACATTTTGTCTGCGCCCGCAGACGGCACAACTGTGGCTGAATCAGGCAAAAGTCACAGCAACATCAGACCTAATACAGTTGCGCCAGGGCGATGAGATCCAGATCGGACGGCTGATGGTGAGGGTTCATCTGAACCGGGGAGATATTCCCCATTACGATGAGGAAATGGCCACTCCCGAAACCATCGTTACCAATCGCGATATGCTCACGGATACCCTGCTATCAACGGAGGGTGCGCCACACTATCCGGGAATGACTCACCGGCACCAGCTTGCAGACACCGTGGTAAACGGTTTTTCTGCCGATCCACTCCAGGCACTTCAGTCCGAAAGCCTGATTACCACGGGCGATCCGCTTTCAGGCATTGCGGCTGTCCGGCCATCGGCACCGCTGTCCGATCCGGCAAGTAATGGGGGGATCAATACTCCGTTTATGGATCTGCCGCCCATTTATGCCAGCCCCGGCGATCGTAATGACGACGTCTCTGCGGCAGAAATGGCGCAACGCCACCTTGCGGTCACCCCCTTACTGCGCGGTCTTGGCGGCTCGCTTACCATGAGCAATTCCGACGATGCGGATGATTTTCTGGAGGAGGCCGGACGAACGTTACAGGCCGCAATAAAAGGTCTGCTCGATTTGCAGCAGCAGCGTAACAGCCTCTCAGACAAACATTTGCGCCCGCTGGAAGATAACCCGCTGCGCCTGAACATGGATTACGC
>NZ_JAVUPQ010000153.1:0-3693 GCF_032029835.1 Escherichia sp. AM3
CCTTCTCCGCCCCCAAAAGTGTCTCCGTGATGGCCATGTTAGGCGGTGATAAACGTCTTATTGATGCACATAACCAGGCCGTGGATTTTGCTGTCCGTCAGGTGGAGGCGCTGGCTTCCACACGGGTTATGACGGACGGACAGTCAGAAACGGTGCTGACCGGTAATCTGGTGATGGCACTGTTTAACCACGACACCAGTCGCGATCAGGAACCACAGTTACACACACATGCGGTAGTGGCCAATGTCACGCAGCATAACGGCGAGTGGAAGACATTGAGCAGTGACAAAGTGGGGAAAACGGGGTTCATTGAGAATGTGTACGCTAATCAGATTGCCTTCGGCAGGCTCTACCGGGAAAAACTGAAAGAGCAGGTTGAGGCGCTAGGCTATGAAACGGAAGTGGTTGGTAAGCACGGTATGTGGGAGATGCCGGGCGTACCGGTGGAGGCCTTCTCCGGACGCTCACAGGCTATCCGGGAGGCCGTCGGGGAAGACGCCTCGCTGAAATCCCGGGATGTGGCGGCACTGGATACGCGAAAATCCAAACAGCACGTCGATCCTGAAGTCAGAATGGCTGAATGGATGCAGACGCTGAAGGAAACCGGGTTCGACATCCGGGCGTATCGTGACGCGGCGGACCAACGGGCGGAGACCCGCACGCAGACGCCCGGACCCGCTTCACAGGACGGGCCGGATGTGCAGCAGGCGGTGACACAGGCCATTGCCGGATTAAGTGAACGCAAAGTGCAGTTTACGTACACGGACGTGCTGGCCAGAACGGTCGGCATACTGCCGCCGGAAAATGGTGTGATTGAACGGGCACGCGCCGGTATCGATGAGGCCATCAGCCGTGAGCAGCTTATCCCCCTCGATCGTGAGAAGGGGCTGTTCACGTCCGGGATTCATGTGCTCGATGAGCTGTCAGTCCGGGCACTCAGTCGTGACATCATGAAACAGAACCGGGTGACCGTACATCCGGAGAAAAGTGTCCCCCGGACGGCCGGTTACAGCGATGCGGTCAGTGTTCTGGCACAGGATCGCCCGTCGCTGGCTATTGTGTCCGGGCAGGGCGGTGCAGCCGGGCAGCGTGAGCGGGTGGCGGAGCTGGTCATGATGGCCCGGGAGCAGGGGCGGGAGGTGCAGATTATCGCCGCTGACCGTCGCTCGCAGATGAACCTGAAGCAGGATGAACGGCTGTCCGGTGAGCTGATAACCGGACGTCGTCAGCTGCAGGAGGGCATGGCCTTCACGCCGGGCAATACTGTTATCGTTGACCAGGGCGAAAAACTCTCCCTGAAAGAGACGTTAACCCTGCTGGACGGTGCCGCACGTCATAACGTACAGGTCCTGATAACCGACAGCGGGCAGCGAACCGGTACAGGCAGTGCACTGATGGCCATGAAAGATGCCGGGGTGAACACATATCGCTGGCAGGGGGGAGAACAGCGGCCGGCCACCATCATCAGTGAACCGGACCGTAATGTCCGCTATGCCCGGCTGGCAGGAGATTTTGCTGCCAGCGTGAAAGCCGGAGAAGAGAGCGTGGCACAGGTCAGCGGGGTACGGGAACAGGCCATACTGACACAGGCCATTCGCAGTGAGCTGAAAACACAGGGCGTGCTCGGACGCCCGGAGGTAACCATGACCGCCCTGTCGCCGGTCTGGCTGGACAGCCGGAGCCGTTATCTGCGGGATATGTACCGTCCGGGGATGGTGATGGAGCAGTGGAACCCGGAGACACGCAGTCATGACCGCTATGTTATCGACCGGGTGACGGCGCAGAGTAACAGCCTGACCCTGCGGGATGCGCAGGATGAAACGCAGGTGGTGCGTATTTCCTCCCTGGACAGCAGCTGGTCGCTGTTCCGGCCGGAAAAAATGCCGGTGGCAGACGGCGAGCGACTGAGGGTGACAGGGAAAATTCCCGGACTCCGCGTCTCCGGCGGTGACCGCCTGCAGGTGGCATCCGTCAGTGAAGATGCGATGACGGTTGTTGTGCCGGGGCGGGCTGAACCGGCCTCCCTGCCTGTGAGCGATTCACCATTCATGGCACTGAAGCTGGAGAACGGCTGGGTGGAAACGCCCGGGCATTCCGTCAGCGACAGTGCGAAGGTTTTTGCCTCCGTCACACAGATGGCAATGGACAACGCCACCCTGAACGGTCTGGCCCGCAGCGGTCGTGATGTCCGGCTGTATTCCTCACTGGATGAAACCCGTACTGCGGAAAAACTTGCCCGCCATCCCTCCTTTACGGTGGTTTCTGAGCAGATAAAGGCGCGTGCCGGTGAGACATTGCTGGAAACCGCTATCAGTCTGCAGAAAACCGGGCTTCACACGCCGGCACAGCAGGCTATTCATCTGGCGCTTCCTGTGGTGGAAAGTAAAAACCTGGCCTTCAGCATGGTGGACCTGCTGACAGAGGCGAAGTCGTTTGCTGCAGAAGGAACCAGTTTTACTGAACTGGGAGGGGAAATCAATGCGCAGATAAAACGCGGTGATTTACTGTATGTGGATGTGGCAAAAGGCTATGGCACAGGCCTGCTGGTTTCCCGTGCGTCGTATGAGGCAGAAAAGAGCATTCTTCGCCATATTCTCGAAGGTAAGGAGGCGGTCACGCCACTGATGGAGAGAGTACCTGGCGAACTCATGGAGAAACTGACATCAGGACAGCGTGCCGCTACCCGCATGATACTGGAAACGTCCGACCGTTTCACGGTGGTGCAGGGCTATGCCGGTGTGGGTAAGACCACACAGTTCCGGGCGGTGATGTCAGCCGTGAACATGCTGCCGGAGAGTGAACGTCCCCGTGTCGTGGGGCTGGGGCCCACGCACCGTGCGGTCGGTGAGATGCGCAGCGCCGGCGTGGATGCACAGACGCTGGCGTCCTTTCTGCATGACACGCAGCTGCTGCAGCGCAGCGGAGAAACGCCGAATTTCAGCAACACGCTGTTCCTGCTCGATGAGAGCTCTATGGTGGGCAATACCGACATGGCACGGGCATACGCCCTGATTGCGGCCGGTGGCGGTCGTGCCGTGGCCAGTGGTGACACGGACCAGTTGCAGGCCATCGCGCCCGGTCAGCCTTTCCGTCTCCAGCAGACGCGCAGTGCTGCCGATGTGGTCATCATGAAGGAGATTGTGCGTCAGACGCCGGAACTGCGGGAGGCGGTATACAGCCTGATTAACCGGGATGTGGAAAGGGCACTGTCCGGGCTTGAGAGTGTGAAACCGTCTCAGGTTCCCCGTCAGGAGGGCGCATGGGCACCGGAGCACTCCGTGACGGAGTTCAGTCACAGCCAGGAAGCGAAACTGGCAGAAGCGCAGCAGAAGGCGATGCTGAAAGGCGAGGCTTTCCCGGATATCCCCATGACACTGTATGAAGCCATTGAGCAGGTCATGGTGCCTGTCCTGAACACAGCGAATATACGTGACGGAGAACTGCGTCGTCTCTCCACCTGGGAGAATAACCCGGATGCCCTTGCCCTGGTGGATAGTGTGTATCACCGGATTGCCGGTATCAGCAAGGATGACGGGCTGATAACCCTGGAGGATGCGGAAGGTAACACGCGGCTGATTTCGCCCCGGGAGGCGGTGGCTGAAGGCGTCACACTGTACACCCCGGACACCATCCGGGTGGGAACCGGTGACCGGATGCGCTTCACGAAGAGTGACCGGGAGCGAGGTTATGTGG
>NZ_JAVUPQ010000154.1:0-3667 GCF_032029835.1 Escherichia sp. AM3
AGCGGCGGTAGCATGTCGCCATCGATGACCGAGTCCAGCATCCTCGCGCCGTTTTCCGCGGGGGTGACGCGGCTCATGATTTCGTCCGTCACTTCTGGTTCAATGACCACTTCTGCACCAAAGCGACTGCGCAGCACGTTATCCAGACGGGCCAGTTTTCCGGCGATAATGGTGGCGAGCGTCTCTTTCGACAGCGGCAGATACGGCACCACTTCCATACGCGCCAGCAGGGCAGGTTTGAAGAAGTCGGCCAGCACCGGATACAGTACTTCCTGCATGGTTTCCGGGTCATCGGCATGCTCGACTATTACCTGGTAGCCGAGGTTGGACGTCAGGAAGAAGACGATATTTTTGCAGTCAATCAGGCGGCCTTCACCGTCTGCCATTTCGCCCTTATCGAACGCCTGGTAGAACAGGTTGAGCACATCCGGGTGCGCTTTTTCCACTTCATCGAGCAGTACTACCGAGTAGGGTTTCTGACGAATCGCTTCGGTCAGTACGCCGCCTTCACCGTAGCCAACGTAGCCCGGAGGCGAACCAATCAGCCGCGAGACGGTGTGTTTCTCCTGGAATTCGGACATATTGATGGTGGTCAGGTACTGGCGACCGCCGTAGAGCAGCTCTGCCAGTTGCAGGACGGTTTCGGTTTTACCCACACCGCTGGGGCCAGCCAGCAGGAACGCACCGAGCGGGCGTCCCGGACGACGCAGGTCGGCGCGTGCGGTCAGTAGATGCTTATGCAGGCTGGCAATCGCCAGGTCCTGGCCTTTGATGGTGTCACCCAGCCATTTCGTCAGGTCGGTGATGACCGACATTTCATTCTGCGACAGGCGGTTGAGCGGCACGCCGGTCCATTCGGCAATCACCGCCGCAATCTGTTTTTTATCGACGTGCGGGGAGACCAGCAACCGGTCGTTATGCAGGGCGTCCAGTTCGGCAGTGAGCTGGGCCAGCCGCTGTACCGGGGAAACTGTTTCAGCGGTCTCTTCCGGTTGTTCTCTGTCGGCCTCATCAGCCGGTACGGCACCGGTATTATCCTGTTCTGACTCTGACTCTGGCTGCGTATCCTCCACGGTATCTGCGTCCGGCAACGGCGCCGCATCGTCCTCTGCCACGCCCAGTAACTGCTGGCGCAGCGCGATAATCTCCCGGACCAGCGTCTGCTGCTGGTGCCAGGCCGCTTCCAGTTCATCCAGCGCCGTCAGCGTTTCATCATACTGCACCAGCACCTCTGTCATCCGTGATGTGTCGGTACGCAGTCCGATGCGAAGCTCGCGCTCAAGCTGGCGAATTTCCGCCTCCTGCTGGTGGCTCAGAGTGGTCAGCGCCGAGATTTGCTTCGGCGGCGACGACAGGTTGATGGCCACACGGGCGCAGGCGGTATCCAGCACATCAATCGCTTTGTCCGGTAACTGACGCCCGGAGAGATAACGCTCGCTTAATGTCGCAGCGGCCTGCAAGGCGTCATCATCAATCAGCACGCCGTGAGACTGTTCATAGACCGCCGACAGACCGCGCAGAATAATGGTGGCTTCGGCAGCGTTGGGTTCGCTGACCTTCACCAACTGGAAGCGGCGCGACAGGGCGGCATCTTTTTCGAAGTATTTTTTGTACTCGCTCCAGGTGGTGGCGGCGATGGTTTTCAGCTCGCCGCGCGCCAGCGCCGGTTTGAGCAGGTTGGAGATATCCAGCCCGCCCTGCTGGTTGCCCGCGCCAATCAGGGTATGTGCTTCGTCGATAAACAGAATGACCGGCACCGGGGAGGAAATGACCTCCGCCATCAGCCCTTTGAAACGTTTTTCGAATTCACCCTTCACCGACGCCCCGGCCTGCAATGCGCCCAAGTCAAGGGTCATGATATCGGTGTTTTTCAGCTTGTCCGGCACCTGGCCTGCCACGATGCGCAGCGCCAGCCCTTCAATCAGTGCGCTTTTGCCCACGCCCGCTTCGCCCACCACCACCGGGTTGTTTTTACGGCGGCGGCAGAGAATGTCGATCATCAGGTCGATTTCGTGGTCGCGGCACAGTACCGGGTCAAGCCTGCCGTTACGGGCGTCTGCGGTCATGTTTTTGGCATAGCGGGCAAGCAGGGTGTCAGAGGCGTCCGTCATTGTGCCTGCGCCTTTACCGTCTGCATCCGGCACGACTGATTCCGCCGACTCCTGTGTCCACTGCACAAAGTCCTGTTGCAGACGGTCACGGTTAATGCCGGTCAACAGCCGGGCGGCAGCAGGCGGTATATAACGCAGCGGCGAATGCAGCAGGGCCAGCAGCAACACGCCGCCGCGCAGTTCGCTGTGCTGCATCTCAGCCGACGCCAGCAGCCAGCCCTCTTTAAGCCACTCAACCAGCATCGGGGAAAACGCCGGGTAGCTGTCCGCAGAACGGGCGGTTGTGTAGTTCTCTACCGTCAGCGCCTGGCGCAACTCTTCCATGCCAATATCGCCCTGGCGGGTAATAACCCGCAGGTCACTGCGTGGCATGGCGAGCATCTGAATGAGCACATGGCTGACGGTAATTTCCGCTGCCTGCTGACTCATACATTCAGAGGCGGCCATCTCCAGCGCCTGGCGGGAGAACAGGTTCAGCCGTTTTACCAGCGGGGGAAGATCAATCTGGATCATAAACGTCCTTATCGAAGTAATTTGTTTAGCTGGTGCAGGATGTCCTGCGTCTGGCTGTCCAGCCGCAACAGATAGAACAGGTAAAACAACGCCAGCACGACAACGCCACCACAAAAAATATGTTTAACAGTCAGGCGACTGATGAGCTGATAACGCCCGCCCTGGGTTTTTTTGTCCTGGTGTAACAGCGGGAAAGGGGCATCGCCGCGCAGTTTATGCAGAACGTGGTACAGACGGCGGTAGATCTGCTCAAATTCCCCCTGATCCTGTGCTGCCACTTTGTAGCGCCCGCGAAATCCCAGAGAAAAACAGATCCAGAGAAATTCCAGCAGATCCTGGTAACGTTTGGGTTCACGGATCAGGCGCTCCAGCAGGATGAAAACTTTCTCGCCACCCCAGGCTTCGTTGTGGAAATGGACCAGCAATGACTGCTTGATCCACTCGTTCTTGTTTGACCAGCCGTTACCGAGCGCCGCTTCATCAATAAACGTGCAGAGGATGTAGCGAAACGAGATAATCACGCCCGGTTCGTAGCCCTGCTCCTGAAGCAGTTGCTCCACGGCCTGAACATCTGTCACCACCTGAGCAAAAAGATGCTCCGGCATCGTCTGGCTGTTCATGGTTGAAAGGCGCATTACCATACCGAGTAGCGGCGTGGCCGCGTCGATCATCGGATTCAGGCTGTTGCCACGAAGCGCGAGATGGTAGTTGCGCTGGCTTTTTTCGTCGTGTCCGGTAAATGGTGGCAGAGACAGTGACCCCTCATCCATCGTCTTACCCTCTTATCGCCCACAGTTGCATGTTCAGATCCGGGAAACTGCCGGAAACATGCAGTGCAACGGCCCCGGCGGCAGCCATTTCTGTCCAGGCCTGGCCACTCTTGTCGAGTTCGAAATAGCTGAACCCGGAATGGTAAGGAAGCTGGCGGGGAGCCACCATAAGGGCACGCAATGGAATACCGGGGATCTGCACACTGACCATATTGCGGATTTTTTCCGGCGAGGAAATTTTCGACTGCTGGATAAACTGACGCTGGATCTGAT
>NZ_JAVUPQ010000155.1:0-3656 GCF_032029835.1 Escherichia sp. AM3
GTCTTCCATTCACCACGGCAGCCACGGAGCTTTCCGCGATTCATGGTCACTCAACGTCGCAATATCGCCTTGGAGAATTTTATCTTCATGGTAGCGACGGTAAACCACTGGATTATACACAGGCGAGATACTGGTATGAGCAATCAGCGGAACAGGAAAATCCACGCGCGCAAAGTAAACTGGGGTGGATCTACCTCAAAGGTCTGGGGGTCAAACCCGACACCCGTAAAGCAATTCTCTGGTATAAGGAAGCAGCTGAACAAGGGTATGCTCATGCTCAATATACTTTAGGTTTGATCTACAGAAATGGCTCAGGTATTAATGTTAACCATTATGAATCTCAAAAATGGTTAAAACTGGCCGCCAAACAACATTACAAAAATGCGGAAAGATTACTTGCCGGGCTTCCCGCACATTAACGTCGACTGTCACCCGAACAGATGGAGTATTTTCCCTATCAAACCAGCAAAGATAAAAATATAGAAAATAATTTTAATGATGCCCAGACAGCCTGGCCCACCATCGTCAACGGGCATTGGCTGCGGTTGCGGCTCCGGTTCAACAGTTTGCTTCTCGGTAAAATTCGCCGCCTGAATTAATAATCGACGAATAATTAATGCTTCCAGTGGACAACGATTTTCTGCATCAAGGCGGCTCACAATCGGCATTAATGATTCTTCTGTAGGTTGGCAGGCCTGCACTAATTGTTTGGCAACTAGATATAATGGCCATAAGGTATGTTCTGTATCACGCGTGAGTGAGATCCGCGGCTTACGTCCTTTGTGCAAAACCATCTCGACCAGTGAACGCCCCAGCGCAGAGAGTTTTTCATCGCTGAGTATTTCGTATAAATGAAAACGCGTACGGGCGCTGTCGCCGGGGACATAAAGTAGCGGTTTTCCCTGATCGTTAACCAGATCACGCGCTTCAATCATCATCACCAGTAATGGGTAATAATCGACCCGATGCTGACGGCACCATTGCAACATTAAAGCATCCGCCTGGGTGGAGGGATACTCGCGCCAGTAGTCACAAAGTTCTGCCAACAGGCTTTCGCCTTCTCCACAATAGACGCGTTGCGCGTATTCATAATAAGGCGCATCTTCATTATCAGGTTCAGTTTCCCGCCATGACTGGGCGTAATCCAGAAGTTCGGGGATATCCAGGCGACCTGCGCTATACCAGCGGAGTAAATTTCTGTGCAGTTTTGCATCATCGGGGATAATCACTGCGCGATGTTGCGCTAAATACAATGTCAGCCATTGTGGATGCGATGACCAAATCCGAGCGAACATTTGGTAAAAATCGATGGTGTCATTTTGCACGGCAACGGGCAGATGCAGAATGGTCTGGAAGTTAAAAACATTCCCCTTCGCAATGGCATATAAAAAGGATTCCAGTTCTTCTTCGTCTATTTCCCCGGTATTTTCCTCCTGTAACCACCGCAATCTTTCTGCTAATAACACCACGCACTCGAAGGATAAATGGGCAGTGTTCATGGCGATTGTGCACAGCGACCAGCGTAATTCATCAATCTCCTCCATCGAGCAATAATTTAATTGCTGAATGAATCGCTGCCAGGCGGAGGGCAGAAAACGTTCACTATCAGAGGCAAGTAACGCACGAAAGGCGAGCAGAATTTCATGTTCTGCTACCTCATATTCTTCTGGTTGCCAAACAGATTTAGCAGGCGACTGCGCAATCCGTAGCGCCTCCTCATACGCCTGACGAAGTTGTTTAAAACCCTGCGGATCGGTTTCTGGATGAAAGGACGGTAACAGCGCCAGATAAGCGCGGCGGATAATATCGACGTCAGTCGTTTCCTCTATATCGAGGATCTTCCAGCAATTTTTCATAGGTCGCTCATATCCTTAAGCGTTTCCGGGCATGCAGAATAGTAAGCCAATGGTTGCCAGGACAAGGTAGGGTAATACGCATCATCACTGGCAAATAATTGATAAAACATATCATTGCCGGAATCGTCGTATTCTTTACGCGCTAAGAATTCGCGTAATAAAGGCAGATGATCATCTTCGGGAGACTGCCAATATTGCCGACCAAAGGTATAACCGGCAAAGTATTGCCGCCAGTTACTATAATAACGTAGAGCCCGTAGATGAATGCGCGACTGGATCCATAGACTTTCTTCTTCGCTCAACCAGTTATTAAGTACGCCCATTCGGCTTAAAAAACCCATCCGGACATAATCCCAGGCTTTGATTCCCCCTTCGCCACAGCATTCGGCGGTGCTGGCGACAAATTGCGCATAAGCCTGACCTTGCTCATTTAGTTCAGCAAGATAGTCACGCCATTCACATGGCGAATAACGAAACCAGCGGTGATAAAACCCTGCCAACCGAGCGGCATGACCGTTATCGATCATTCGGTGAATTGTGCGCAGCAGGTCATCACGGTCATCAATTCCCCATGAGGAAGAAAGGTCGAAAAAGCATGTACCTAAATACATTTTGGGTGATGAATGCGAAGGTAAACAGCATTCATTGCGTATTTCCATCGGAGTGGAAAGTGCAAACAATATTTTTTGCGACTCCATGTCCATATAATTTATCCTTAAATATTCATTAAATGAATATTAGCCGCATTGCGAGGCTCGTTTATTTATACTTTTCTGACGCGACATAATACGCATAAAATAAGGCTTACGCAAAAATGGAACACATAAAAATATAATATGTTTTATCTGCAACCATAAGGAAATGATAATGATTTTCACGTCAAGTTGCTGCGATAATTTATCAATAGATGAGATTATCGAACGTGCTGAAAAAGGCGATTGCGAGGCTCAATATATTGTTGGGTTTTATTATAATCGCGATAGCGCAATTGATTCTCCGGACGACGAAAAAGCCTTTTACTGGCTGAAGCTGGCCGCTGAGCAAGGTCATTGTGAAGCACAGTATTCCTTAGGGCAAAAGTATACCGAGGATAAAAGCCGTCATAAAGATAATGAGCAAGCCATCTTCTGGCTGAAAAAAGCTGCCCTACAAGGCCATACTTTCGCTTCCAACGCCCTTGGCTGGACACTGGATCGTGGAGAAGCCCCCAATTATAAAGAAGCGGTTGTCTGGTATCAGATAGCCGCGGAGAGCGGAATGTCTTATGCGCAAAATAATCTTGGGTGGATGTACAGAAATGGCAACGGAGTCGCAAAAGACTATGCGCTGGCATTTTTCTGGTACAAACAAGCTGCATTACAAGGCCATAGTGACGCGCAAAACAATCTGGCCGATCTTTATGAAGACGGAAAAGGCGTTGCTCAAAACAAGACACTCGCCGCATTCTGGTATTTGAAAAGCGCACAGCAGGGTAATCGGCACGCCCAGTTTCAAATTGCATGGGATTATAACGCTGGCGAAGGGGTGGACCAGGACTATAAGCAAGCGATGTACTGGTATCTGAAGGCTGCCGCTCAGGGGAGCGTCGGCGCTTACGTCAACATCGGTTATATGTATAAACACGGACAAGGCGTTGAGAAAGATTATCAGGCTGCCTTTGAATGGTTTACGAAAGCCGCTGAATGCAATGACGCCACTGCCTGGTATAACCTGGCCATTATGTATCACTACGGAGAAGGAAGACCTGTCGATCTCCGACAGGCTCTCGACCTGTATCGTAAAGTTCAGTCATCCGGAACC
>NZ_JAVUPQ010000156.1:0-3610 GCF_032029835.1 Escherichia sp. AM3
ACATTGTTGTATTCTGCCTGGTTGTATATTCAGTTAACCATTTTCTTTTTTCATCGTTCAGAAGTGTTGGTGATAATGATAGTGCCGGATATATTACAGAGCCATTTATTTCTTTTTCCTGTCTCAATATTACCCCGCAATATTCTCTTTTCGTGTGTCCTGCGAAGGGGAAACTATGCCAGAAAATAACTTCAGTGTTGCTGCTATTATTAATAAGCATTCTGAAATTATCAGCAGTATCTGGCCATTCACCGGACAACGCTATCGGATAGATTTAATGGCCATTCAGCCAGTCCGGATTGAGATTAAAACATTCAGCAAGATGTTCGAGAGCGTCAGCTGAAAGATAGTCTGCAAGTCTGGCCGGGTCCTGTATAACCGTGGAGCGGATATTCCATGGCGACAGCAATGTTGCCAGTAATGGCGCATTTATATCATGCGACAGCATGATGTATTCAATTCTGCTTATTATGTTTCCTGTGGTGTTATCCGCAGGCATAAACATATTATGAAGAGCATCCTCAAGCAGGATTCGGGTTAAATCAGCGGTGGAGATGGCTAATTGTTCGCTCATTATCCCCAGACCTTCTCTTACCCCTTGTGGGTAACGGACCTGCAGAGGTGTCGGGTTTATCTGACGACCGTTGATGAGTTTTTCGCCGATTGCTTTTTTGTCCAGCGAGAGCATCATTCGGGCCGCAATACCGGTCGTATTCAGTCTCATTGTTCCTCCGACTGAAAAAGTCTTTTCAGCTCATGTGGTTATTGTCTCTTCGGTGTTTTTTCTGGTGAAACGAATAATTTCGATCATGCAGATCGAATGTGTTTGGCGAGTTGTTGCAACTCGCCTTTCTGTATGTGTTTTGAATGATGTTTACAGCGGGGTGCTGCCCGGGTTCAGAGGGCAAATCATAATGTAGTCAGGGTCGTTAACAGGTAACGCTCCGGGAGATGGGACACGTTCGCCTTTCTGTGCTGCAATGGCCAGTGTACGCAACAAAACCTCACTGGCGCGGTGAACTGCTTCCTCTTTCGTTGTGGCAGTGACGTGAAGGTTATCAAAATCACCGATCTCAATACGATGCGCTTTCTGCCCATTTTCTTCATCGATGGTCGTGATATGGGCAGGATACGGCACAAACCATGCTGCCACTTTTTGTGTCTGCCGCCGGCGGGCATCAAGCTTACTGACCAGTTGCCATGCACGAAGATGAGTATACCGTTTCAGCATATTCATGGAACGATGTCCTGATATTGCAGCAATCTCCATTACATTCAGGCTACCCAGTTCGAAGAAGCGGCTTATTGCTTCATGCCGTAGATCGTGAAAATGCAGGTCCTCGATGCGAAGTCGTTGTGTGGCTATTCTCCAGGCATTTTTAAAGCCGGATGCGGTGTAATCAAAAACATTGCCGTGGAGATTAACGGGCATCATCTGAAGAAAGTTACGGGCACGTCTGGACAGAGGAACATCCCGTGAGTGACCGTTTTTGGTTTCAGGTAAATGAGCCACACCGTGGCGCAAATCAATGTGTTCCCAACGTAAGGCCAGTATTTCGCCCTGCCGCATGGCTGTTTCAAGGGCAAGATGGAAAATGACATACAACATCAGATTTTTTTCGCGGAAATAGCGAGAAAGGCGACGTTCTTCTGAAGACGTTAGCCGACGATCTCGTCAGGAGGATACTTTCGGCTTGCGAACCAGTTCAACCGGGTTAGTACGACAGGTTCCCCATTCAACACGAGCAATATTGAACAGAGATGACAGAAGGGCGAGTTCAAGACGTACAGTATTACCTGTAATGGCTTTACCCGTTCGGGGGTTGATTTCTGCTAAACGAACGTCTCTGTATGTAGCAATATCAACGGTTGTTATTTCGTCCATATTCCGAAGGGCAATGGGATATCGCTTGATAACATTGCTCCGGTAAAACTCCTGTTGATGCCCTTTCTTGTGAACAGAAACTGTTTTCAGGTACTTATCCAGTGCGCGTGACAGGGACATTTTACGGATGCGTGGAGACGGCATGCTAACCTCAAAAGAGGAAAAAAATAATGCCAACAATCATTCTCTGCAAGCGTGCCAATCCGGTACCTGGAAATCATCATCAGCGTCGATATGGACGAATATAAAAACATTTACGTTATATCCCAAAAACACACAGGTCTTAGGGAGGTTTAAACTGTGTATTAACACCTATCGTATTGACGGGCGTGAAATGGCAGAAACAGAAGTCGTTCCTATTGACATGCCTGACTCTAACGGCGAGATGACTTGGCAAGCCAAAAACTACACACAGTATTCGTCCTACTTTATGAAGATTATGAACCGCCCCGGGAATCCTGGAGACTAAACTCCCTGAGAAAGAGGTAAACAGGATGACTAAAAATACTCGTTTTTCCCCCGAAGTCCGTCAGAGGGCGATTCGTATGGTTCTGGAAAGTCAGGGCGAATATGACTCACAGTGGGCGGCAATTTGTTCCATTGCCCCAAAGATTGGCTGTACACCGGAGACTCTGCGTGTCTGGGTACGCCAGCATGAGTGGGATACCGGAGGCGGTGATGGCGGGCTCACCACCGCTGAACGTCAGCGTCTGAAAGAGCTGGAACGTGAAAATCGTGAACTGCGCCGCAGTAACGATATCCTTCGCCAGGCTTCCGCTTATTTTGCGAAGGCGGAGTTCGACCGCCTCTGGAAAAAGTGATGCCACTGCTGGATAAGCTGCGTAAGCTGTACGGGGTCGGACCGGTATGCAGTGAACTACATATTGCCCCGTCAACGTATTACCACTGTCAGCAACAGCGACATCATCCTGATAAACGCAGTGCCCGTGCGCAGCGCGATGACTGGCTGAAGAAAGAGATACTGCGCGTATACGATGGGAATCATCAGGTATACGGTGTGCGTAAAGTCTGGCGTCAGTTGTTACGGGAAGGAATCAGGGTAGCCAGATGTACAGTGGCGCGCCTCATGGCGGTTATGGGACTTGCCGGTGTTCTCCGGGGTAAAAAGGTCCGCACTACCGTCAGCCGGAAAGCCGTTGCCGCAGGCGACCGCGTAAACCGTCAGTTTGTGGCAGAACGTCCTGACCAATTGTGGGTGGCTGATTTTACTTACGTCAGCACATGGCAGGGGGTCGTCTATGTGGCGTTCATCATTGATGTGTTTGCCGGATACATCGTGGGGTGGCGGGTCTCATCGTCTATGGAAACGACATTTGTGCTGGATGCTCTGGAGCAGGCGTTATGGGCCCGTCGACCGTCCGGCACAGTCCATCACAGTGATAAAGGTTCTCAGTATGTATCGCTGGCCTACACACAGCGGCTTAAGGAAGCCGGATTACTGGCATCAACAGGAAGTACTGGTGACTCGTATGACAACGCGATGGCGGAGAGCATCAATGGCCTTTACAAAGCGGAGGTAATACACCGTAAGAGCTGGAAAAACCGGACAGAAGTGGAGCTGGCCACACTCACGTGGGTGGACTGGTATAACAATCGACGATTGCTGGAAAGGCTGGGCCATACTCCTCCGGCAGAAGCAGAAAAAGCTTATTATGCTTCCATCGGAAACGATGATCTGGCAGCCTGAGTTCACAGATAAAACAC
>NZ_JAVUPQ010000157.1:0-3600 GCF_032029835.1 Escherichia sp. AM3
TCTTCAGCTAGTTTAGGGAATTTTTTACCGTTAATCAGTTCCTTACGCAGAATCACGTGAGGAGTCAGATACTCCATGGCAAACAGCGCCATTTCCGGGTCGTAAAAATAGACCTGCGGAATCAGTGTGTGACCCGCGTACTTGGCTTCCTGACATAAGACGTTGTACTCAAAGCCCGCACGGCTCAGAGATAAAGGCCATCCTTCGCCCCCTGCACGAAGCCAGGGCAGAGCTTGTTTTACAATGATGGTTTTATGTGTCCCCTCAACGATAAACACCATGTTCAGGTTTCCGTCCCCCACTTCTGAAACTTTCCACTCTTCAGGTAACCCTCCCGGTTCGCATGAAGGGGTCAGTCTGGACGAGAGATAACCCGGCAGCGTGTCACATGTCAGCGGCTTGTAACCTGATGGAATTGAATCCGTCATAACAGTTCTCCTTGTCTACACAGAATGATAATCAACTTGTCATGTGACAACTATACATTATCAAATGTAAAATTATTTGTGACACATGTAGATTTTTTGAACTGTATAATATTAAAAATGATGTCGTATGGAGTCATGATCTTTACAGGAATCAGCAGAGGAAAACATCTATTATTACCATGTAATTCATGTTGTTATGTCGCAACAATAGTACTGCACGGGGAATTATTACGGGCAAACTTAGGCGAAAGGAAGTACTGAAGTGACAGAATAAATCACACTTTTTGTACATATGTACTTTTCTATTGTCTTTTGTTGTGGAAACAAATAGTGTTTGTCATGCCGATGCTAATAGACAGATAGATTCGAGGGCCAACAGCCCCATCATCATGATGGAGCAACAGAGGTGAGTCTAACGTTTCCGCACTTCTTATCGATCGGCACTAACGATCAATATCGATAAACTGATCTATCAAAACGATTATCTTTCTTGCAACCTGCCTGGTTATCCTTCTCTTACATTGCTCGCAGAAAAGCCCTTTTATTACGGTTAGTTATCTAGCTGAGACTTGCTACGCCCATTTTCCATGTACCCCAAATCACGAGGTCACAAAGGCGCGGAAAGATGAAGAGATGTGCACGTTGCAACAAAAAAAGAAGCGTCCTTGAACAGAGGCTCTCACTCTATAAAGAATTCTGCGACGAGTGCTTATTCGATATCGATGAGGAAATCAGGGAAAGAAGGATTATCACGATCAGACGCCTCAAAGATGACAACGAAAGAAAATCGTAGCTCAATATGAAAAATGGAATCGATGTCAGCGTCATTATCCCTGCTTACAACGCCGCTGAAACCAGCGTTAGTTTGGTTACTAAAATCCTCAGTGAACCCCACTTGGCTATTGAACTTATCATTGTCGATGACGGTTCTACTGATGAAACTGGCAACGTTCTTCGTCAAATCCACGATGATCGGCTCATTCTCATTGAGCAGGCCAATCAAGGTGTCTATGCCGCCCGAAATGCTGCTCTAGCCTTGCACCAAGGAGAATAGGTTATATTCCTTGATGCGGACGACGATATAGCAGATGGGTTCATAGAAAAAAGATGGCAGGCAGTTAGTACGTCGCAAGCCGACGTCATGATCTTTAATGGCTGGCATTCCTGTGCTGACCAACATCGAAGAGCGGTTCACAAAAAGCAGCCCTATGGTACGCCTCTGTCAGGTTATTAATGGATTAGACACTGTGTTACACACCGCGAATGGCCGCATTATCTGTGGCTGCAGATGGTCAGGCCATCCTATGTCAGGCAGCATTCACTGCGCTTCCAGTCCGGCAGGAGCCATAAAGACATTTTTTAAACGGTTCATCTTGCAGCGAGCAATGGTTGATTCTGTACATTGGATATAAAGGACTATATCTATATCAACAATAAGGCCTCTATCACACATCGGCCGGATTACTACGTTGTTCGTGCTATAAACTATGTTGAAGTGATCGCGAAAATCATCCAAGTAGCGGAACAAGAACAAAACAAAAAATAAAGGTATTTTTGTACCGGCATGCGCTGGTAGAGGCACGTCATTTTTTGGGACTCTACCGCAATCGCGTTGGGGATAAATCGGGCATGAAGGACTGCTTCAAAGCGAACATATTCGCAGCCCATTTATTCAGAGGTATCAGCAGTTTTAGCGATGTGTTTTTCTTTATTAAGCTGCTGGGCAAGCTATTCTGATAAGTTGTGCGTTGCTACACGACACCAGCGCACAGCTTAATTTCACGCTTTCTGACTAAATTGTTCAGGCCTTTTCTATAGGTGCAAACACAACTCCCCGTACTTTCCTCTTCCAACTCAAAATCATCGCACCTTGCTGACCCAAGAAGGGAGCATACCCTGCACTAGTATCCGCACAGCTAATACTCTATTGATACCAACAACGCTTCAGCACAACAAAGTAACTCGATAATCACAACTCAAAGTGAAGATGCCAAAAACTCGTTTGAGAGCAATAAATTCAATAACATGAAAAAAATGTATTTTGCATTGAAAATCTTACTTATTGCGCTTGGCTACAATTGAATGCTTGGTAATATAGATTATAAAACACCAGACTAGCTGCCTGGTAAGTAATGTAATAGCAGAGGAAATATCACGATGGATCTTGTAGATAGTGTCGAAGCAGGTAAGCTGACGATCAGTGAATTGATTGATGCCCTGGCGAAAGATAAAAATTACTCAGCTTCCAAGTGGGATCAGCGATACCGTGAATTTACGACCTTGCTACAACAAACCTCAACTTTTTCTGAACCTGAAACGGATGGTTTAGTCAAGAGGCTCTGGTATGAACGCGATAACGGTATTGCCAGTATTCGCCAGGGCGTTCCATCCTTAGCAGAATATCAGCAAAGCCTGCCACTGCTTAGAGAACTAACTGAACGAATTCGGCAACAGCCGGATGAAGAAACTTACCAATATGTTGGCAATGCACTACAACAAGCTAAAGAAAACGGACTTCTCAAGCGTATGTATAGGAGTTTGAGAAATCGCGTCTTTGCCGCGTTCTCGCCAGAAAACTACACCAGTACTGTGGATGAGAATGCTTTTAGTAAAGCAGCAGAATTCCTAAATCAGCACTTCCATCTCGGTCTGGCACTGACCGGAAATTGGTTACAGAAAAACTATGAATTGAAACAAGCCATACACGCCCAATCTCCTGACACAGATCCTTATTACGTGAATATGGCCATCTGGCATCTCTATGAATTGCTCCGTGAACGCGATAATGAACAAAAGCAGGAGAAAATAGCGAGCACTACATTCATAACCAGCAATGAGCCCATCGAGAACAAGATCATCCTACATTCACCAACTAACGTGATCTTCTTTGGCCCCCCTGGCACTGGCAAAACCTTCAGGTTGCAGCAAAAAATGAAAGAGTACACTTCTCATGCTGTTCCAGCTGATCGTGATGCCTGGCTGGATTCTCGCCTTGAATCGTTGAATTGGATGCAGGTTATAACGCTGGTGCTGCTCGATCTTGGGAAACGAGCCAAAGTTCGCCAAATTATTGAACATATGTGGTTTCAACGTAAGGCATTATTAAACGGTCGTAATGGCAACCTATCGAATACAGCCTGGGCAGCTTTGCAATCCTATACAGTTCCCGAGT
>NZ_JAVUPQ010000158.1:0-3583 GCF_032029835.1 Escherichia sp. AM3
GTTGAGTACCAGTTTAAAGTCATCCGTCACCCAGCAACGCACCGGAATAAAACCGCCAAAGCTGTCATGCTCAATCTCGTAGCGGTTAAATTCCACCATCACGCCGCGTGGCTCTTTCACGGCAAGGATATTTTCCCCCGGCAGAATCTCTGGTTTTTCAATATCTGCCAGCGCCATCATTGTCGGCAGTAAATCGATATGACTGACTGGCGTATCGACCTGTCGCCGCTCCCCTTGCGGCGAACGGATGATCAGCGGAATGCGGGTGATGTCGTCATACATCGCCGCCCCTTTACTGATCAGCTTATGTGCGCCCATCATTTCGCCGTGATCGGAGGTATAAATAACCCACGTATTTTCACGTTGCTCTGGCGTTAAGGCATTGATGACCCGTCCGATTTGGTCATCAACAAAGTCATTACAGGCAAAATAGAGCGGATGGTGATAAAGCCCGTCATCACCGACTGGCGATGGCATCGCCTGCGCCCATAAGCGGTGATGTTCCGGTTTGTTAGCCAGGTCATCCTGTGCTTTCTCGCCCAGCTCGTAGTAAAAATCAGCGTATTTCTCTAAATACTCCACCGGACAGGTGAACGGGTGATGCGGCTCATCATACGAAACCACCATCAGGAAAGGCTCGTCTGCGCGCGCAGGCTGTTGCAGAAAATCCACCGCCCGATTGCTGATACGATGCGCCCAGGTGAAGGTTTCGTCGATATGGTTCGCCTGTAAATCGTCGACGCTGTTTAGGCCATTGCGCCACAGGCTAATCTCTTTTTCCGTCAGTTCGCTAAGATAGTTCGCCCCATCGAACCAGTAATCAGCGTCCCACTCCGGCGGACACTCGCCAGTGCCGAAATAGTCATGACCGTCGAGATGCCATTTGCCGATGTAACAGGTGTGATAGCCGGCATCCTTAAAGTAGCGCCCCATAGTGGAGATGTTTTTGCCTGGCGCGACGTTGTTGGTCCACGGGCCGGACTGGTTAGCGTAGATACCGGTAAATAGTCCGGCCCGTGCAGGCGTACAAACCGGTGAACAGGTGTAGGCGGAATTAAAGCGAATACCTTCCGCCGCCAGACTATCAATATTTTGCGTATTCAGCGGTTTACCGCTATAGCAACCGACCATATTGGTGGCCTGGGTATCGGTCATGACGAACAGAAAATTGGGGCGTTTCATAGGCTATCCTTCCCGTCGGGAGTAAAGGTTACGGCTGGGTCGTGACGATGCCGCCAGCTGTCAAAAATCAGGTAGACAATCACTACGGCGGCAATGAAATAACTGATCATCGCTAACCAGCGCGTACCGTAGCCGCCGAATTCAGCCAGCCCGGCATAGACGCCAATCATCGCGAACAGGATGCCAATTGACGCGATCTTGACGTTTTTCCACGGTTTCATGTCCACCGCAAACGCATCTTTGAAGGTGAACGGCGTGGCGCGCGGTTTGATAAAACCGATCACCAGCATCACGACCACGTTGATGCAGAACGTACAGGCCAGCACATAGAGGAAATGGAAGTCGAACTTCACCAGATAGTTGATGGTGATGTAGCTGATTATGCCAATCCCCATCGCTACTTTTGCCGCCAGCGCCGGGATGCGCGGGAAGAAAAAGCCCATAATGATGATGGTAACCAGCGGCACGTTGTAAATGCCGTTGAGCTGTTTCATCCAGCTATACAGCCCCTGCGGCGCGTTGGCGATCCACGGCGCGACCAGCACCGAAACGATAGCGATAAAGAAACCAAATTTGCGCCCGACGGTGACCAGCTGCTGCGGCTCGGCATTCTGGTTAATGATGCGACGGTAAATACCCATACTGAATAACGTACTGGCGCTATTCAGAAAGCCGTTGAAGGTACTGATCACCGCACCAAATAACACCGCGCCGAAGAAACCCACCATTGGCACTGGCAGAACGTTATTGACCAGCGTCGGGTAGGCCATGTCGGCTTTCGGTAAATCCTGATACAGATGAAACGCAATCAACCCTGGCAGCACCAGTACCAGCGGGTCGAGCAT
Organism: Escherichia sp. AM3; assembly: GCF_032029835.1. NCBI lineage: Bacteria > Pseudomonadati > Pseudomonadota > Gammaproteobacteria > Enterobacterales > Enterobacteriaceae > Escherichia > Escherichia sp. AM3. The sequence goes on from NZ_JAVUPQ010000158.1 coordinate 2,028, forward strand.
TTTCAGCACCGCCGTTAACAGCGCCCCCTTTTGCCCTTCCGCCAGGCTTTTTGACGCCAGCGTGCGTTGCACGATGCCCTGATTTGTACACCAGTAAAAGGTGTTCACCAGAATCAAACCGGTAAATGCCGCGCCAATCGGCAAGGGATCGGTCGGGCCACCGATTGAGTTTAATTTCTCGGCGTGAACGGTGGTGAGTTGCTCAATGCCCTGCATAAAGCTGCCCTTGCCCATCGCGATCAGGCCAAATACCGGCACCATCAACCCGCCGATAACCAGCCCAATACCGTTGATGGAGTCCGCCACTGCCATTGCGCGCAGTCCGCCGATCACCGCATACAAAATTCCCGCCAGACCAAGCAAAATTACCAGTAGCCAGATAGCCGCACCGTGAGAAATCTGTAGCGATTCCCCGACGTGAAACAGGCTGTTGAGCGCCAACGCGCCGGAGTAGAGAACAATCGGCAGAAAGCAGACGCCGGTGGCAATTAGGAAGCAGAAGTCGATGATAATACGCGTCGTTTTATCATAACGTTCCTCCAGAAAATCGGGGATGGTGGCAATGCCGCGCTTCAGATAGCGCGGTAAAAAGATTAGCGCGAGGAAGATCAGCGTCACCGCTGAAGTCACTTCCCAGCCCATCACCGACATGCCGCTTTTGTAGGCCTGCCCGGAAAGGCCGACCAGTTGTTCCGTGGAAAGGTTGGTTAGCATTAACGAAGCGGCAATAACCGGCGCTTTTAGTGAACGTCCGGCAAGAAAATAGCCTTGTTGCGATCCGGTATCTGTTTTGCGGACCTTCCACCAGGTGATCACCGCCACCAGCAGCGTAAAACCGACAAAACTCAAGATTTGTAACGAATTCATCTCATAGCCCTTATTTATGTTTATGTCCCGGACGCATGAATATAGGGAGAGGTAAAATGCGTCGGGTCAGGCAGTCAGATTCTTAAAATACAAACGTCGTATCCCTGAACGGATTGTTTTCTGTTAAGTTCAGGTTGTGAGCATAATTCGCCGGAGGGATATTAAAATGAATGGAAAATTGCAAAGTTCAGATGTAAAAAACGAAACTCCGTACAATATTCCCTTATTGATTAACGAAAATGTGATCTCCAGCGGAATTTCTCTGATCTCGCTCTGGCATACCTACGCCGACGAGCATTACCGGGTGATCTGGCCGCGGGACAAGAAGAAACCGCTTATCGCCAACTCATGGGTTGCGGTGTATACCGTACAAGGATGTGGGAAAATTCTTTTAAAGAATGGCGAACAAATAACACTGCATGGCAACTGTATTATATTCTTAAAGCCAATGGATATTCACTCTTATCACTGTGAAGGTTTAGTCTGGGAACAGTACTGGATGGAATTTACCCCCACCAGCATGATGGATATTCCCGTTGGTCAGCAAAGCGTTATTTATAATGGCGAAATTTATAATCAGGAACTCACCGAAGTTGCTGAGTTAATAACTTCACCAGAAGCAATAAAAAATAATCTGGCAGTCGCTTTTCTGACGAAAATTATTTATCAGTGGATTTGTCTTATGTACG
>NZ_JAVUPQ010000159.1:0-3557 GCF_032029835.1 Escherichia sp. AM3
TGTGGAAATTCGAGGTGTGCTTAAAACCTGGATTGGTGATTCAAAACCTTTCACTGATATCAAACATTACATCCTTATTCTGAAGCGGGAAAACGGGGTGACCTGGCTGGATAATTTCGGGGAAACAGACGATGAGAAAAAATAATACGGCAATAATATTCGGCAGCCTGTTTTTTTCCTGCAGCGTGATGGCCGCAAACGGTACGCTGGCCCCCACCGTGGTGCCAATGGTGAACGGTGGTCAGGCCAGTATTGCCATCAGCAATACCAGCCCGAATCTGTTTACCGTTCCCGGTGACCGGATTATCGCCGTGACCAGTCTGGATGGTGCCCGGACCAATAATGAGCAGACCGCCTCCGGCGGTGTGGTGGTTGCCACCGTCAACAAAAAGCCCTTTACGTTCATTCTGGAAACAGAACGTGGTCTGAATCTTTCCATTCAGGCCGTTCCCCGTGAAGGCGCGGGGCGTACCATTCAGCTGGTCAGTGACCTGCGCGGAACCGGAGAAGAAGCCGGTGCGTGGGAAACGTCCACGCCTTACGAATCCCTGCTTGTGACCATCAGCCAGGCCGTCCGTGGCGGAAAATTACCCGCAGGCTGGTATCAGGTCCCAGTGACAAAGGAAACCCTGCAGGCCCCGGCGGGGCTGTCTTCAGTGGCAGATGCCGTATGGACGGGGAATCACCTGAAGATGGTCCGCTTTGCCGTGGAAAATAAAACGCTGTCTGCCCTGAATATCCGGGAAAGTGACTTCTGGCAGCCGGGAACCCGTGCCGTGATGTTCAGCCAGCCTGCCAGCCAGTTACTGGCAGGTGCGCGCATGGATGTGTATGTCATCCGTGACGGGGAGGGCAACTGATGGCCAGTATCAATACCATTGTGAAACGCAAGCAGTACCTGTGGCTGGGGATTGTGGTTGTCGGTACAGCCTCCGCGATTGGTGGGGCACTGTATCTGTCTGATGTGGACATGTCCGGTAACGGTGAAACCGTGGCTGAACAGGAGCCTGTGCCGGATATGACCGGTGTGGTGGATACGACCTTTGATGACAAGGTGCGTCAGCATGCCACCACCGAGATGCAGGTGACGGCAGCGCAGATGCAGAAGCAGTATGAGGAAATCCGTCGTGAGCTGGATGTTCTGAACAAACAGCGCGGTGATGACCAGCGTCGTATTGAAAAGTTGGGACAGGACAATGCCGCCCTGGCAGAGCAGGTAAAAGCCCTGGGTGCTAATCCCGTCACGGCGACCGGTGAGCCTGTACCGCAGATGCCTGCCTCACCGCCCGGCCCGGAAGGCGAACCACAGCCAGGAAACACCCCCGTATCCTTCCCGCCGCAGGGCAGCGTTGCTGTTCCACCGCCGACGGCGTTTTATCCCGGGAATGGTGTCACGCCACCACCACAGGTGACGTACCAGTCTGTGCCGGTGCCTAACCGGATACAGCGTAAGGTGTTTACCCGTAATGAGGGAAAACAGGGACCATCACTGCCGTACATTCCGTCAGGAAGTTTTGCGAAAGCCATGCTGATTGAAGGGGCGGATGCCAATGCCTCTGTCACCGGTAATGAATCCACGGTGCCGATGCAGCTGCGTATCACCGGCCTGGTGGAAATGCCGAACAGCAAGACGTATGACGCAACGGGATGTTTTGTTGGTCTGGAAGCCTGGGGGGATGTGTCCAGTGAGCGTGCCATTGTACGTACCCGCAATATCAGCTGCCTGAAGGACGGCAAAACTATTGATATGCCGATTAAGGGGCATGTCAGCTTCCGGGGTAAAAACGGTATCAAGGGCGAAGTGGTGATGCGTAACGGCAAAATCCTCGGCTGGGCATGGGGCGCGGGATTTGTTGACGGTATCGGTCAGGGAATGGAGCGCGCCTCCCAGCCGGCTGTCGGGCTGGGTGCCACTGCTGCTTACGGGGCCGGCGATGTCCTTAAAATGGGTATCGGTGGCGGCGCATCGAAAGCCGCACAGACGCTCAGTGACTACTACATCAAACGTGCCGAACAGTATCACCCGGTGATACCGATTGGTGCGGGCAACGAAGTGACCGTGGTGTTCCAGGACGGCTTCCAGCTGAAAACCGTGGAAGAGATGGCGCTGGAACGCACGCAGAGCAGAGCGGAAGAAGACAATCCGGAAAGTCCGGTTCCTGTTCCGCCATCAGCTGAAAGTCATCTTAACGGCTTTAATACTGACCAGATGCTGAAGCAGCTGGGCAACCTGAATCCGCAGCAGTTTATGTCCGGCAGTCAGGGAGGGGGCAATGATGGCAAATAATACGTCGTCCCGTCAGGCGGGCCATGCCGCCCGGTATGTTGTCGCCCGGGTTCTGCGAGGACTGTTCTGGTGTCTGAAGTACACCGTCATTCTGCCACTGGCCACAATGGCCCTGATGGCTCTGTTTGTTTTATGGAAGGACAACACCACGCCGGGGAAATTACTGGTTAAGGAGATTAACTTCGTAAGACAAACAGCACCTGCCGGACAGTTCCCGGTCAGTGAATGCTGGTTTTCTTCCTCTGATTCTTCAGGCAGATCAGAAATACAGGATATCTGCCATTACCGCGCGGCTGATGCTGCAGATTATGTCAGGGAGACTGACCGGTCACTGATGCAACTGGTCACCGCATTATGGGCAACACTGGCACTGATGTATGTCTCGCTGGCAGCGATCACCGGGAAATATCCGGTGCGACCCGGAAAAATGAAATGTATCCGGGTGGTAACCGCAGATGAACATCTGAAGGAAGTTTATACGGAAGACGCTTCCCTGCCGGGAAAAATCAGGAAATGCCCTGTTTATCTTCCTGATGACAGAACAAACAGAAACAACGGAGATAAAAATGAACATGCGTAATATTAATGTTATTACAGCCCTCTCTGTGCCGGGTAAAACCGTGTCAGATGATTTTATGCATGCTGTTCTCAGTAACTGCGCCACAAGAATCGTACTTCCTGCACCGGAGAAATTCGGTTCTGAGTCATTGCCGGACAATTTTAATATGACTGCTGTCGGTGTGATGAAGAATTCAGAAATATAAGGAACCCTTCGATGAATAAGCTGGTTTCTGATGGCAGCGTCAAAAAAATAAATTATCCGGTGCTGTATGAGTCCGGAATAACACCTCCGTTATGTGAAGTCAGTGCACCAGAACCTGATGCGGGTGGGAAACGCATTGTGGCATATGTTTATAAATCATCACGGAGTACGGTTTTTGAAAATCCTGACATTGTAAAAACCTGTACGGTCAGGGATTTGAAGAAGGATTTTGTGAACTGCGATGAGAAAGGTGAGGGACAATGAAACAGATTTCTTTCTTTATTCCTCTGCTGGGGACCTTATTACTTTCCGGCTGTGCCGGAACCAGTACGGAATTTGAGTGTAACGCCACCACATCCGATACCTGTATGACGATGGAGCAGGCCAATGAGAAGGCCAAAAAACTGGAGCAGTCCTCAGAAGCAAAGCCGGTTGCGGCATCACTGCCGCGCCTGGCTGAAGGGAACTTCCGGACAATGCCGGTGCAGACCGTCACCGCGACCACTC
>NZ_JAVUPQ010000160.1:0-3553 GCF_032029835.1 Escherichia sp. AM3
TTTCTCAATTCGGTTATTGATTATAATCATAAAATAGAAGCAGAAAATCTTTGTCTGGATATTGCTTATGGGACTGACAAAAATTTTCTTTTTGGATGCGGAATATCGATTGCTTCAATATTAAAATATAATGAAGGAAATCAATTATGCTTTCATATTTTTACTGATTATTTCGGTGATGACGATCGCAAATATTTTGATGCCCTGGCCAGGCAATATAAAACAAGAATTAAGATATATTTAATTAATGGTGATCGACTCCGTTCATTACCCTGCACCAAGAACTGGACTCATGCTATTTATTTTCGTTTTGTTATCGCCGATTACTTTTTTAATAAAGCACCCAAAGTTCTTTATCTGGATGCAGATATTATTTGTCAGGGAACTATAGAACCACTTATCAATTACACGTTTTCTGAACATACAGTCGCAATGGTTGTTACAGAAGGACAAAAAGACTGGTGGGCAAAACGTGCTCATTCGTTAGGTGTTGCTGGGATTGCTAATGGTTACTTTAACTCCGGTTTTTTACTGATTAATACTAATCAATGGACGAATGAGCGGGTTTCTGCACGGGCCATTGCAATGTTAAGTGATCCAGAGATAGTCAAAAAAATAACACATCCTGATCAGGATGTATTAAATATGTTATTGGCAGACAAACTTGTTTATGCTGATATTAAATATAACACTCAGTTTAGTTTAAATTATCAACTAAAAGAAAGTTTTAAAAACCCAGTAACTAACGATACAGTTTTTATTCATTATATTGGTCCAACTAAACCCTGGCATGACTGGGCCTGGGATTATCCAATATCACAAGCTTTTATGGCGGCAAAAAATGCTTCACCATGGAAGGATACTGCGTTATTGAAACCGGTTAATAGTAATCAATTAAGATACAGTGCTAAACATATGTTGAAAAAAAAGCAATATATCAAAGGATTTGGCAACTATCTTTTGTATTTTATAAAAAAGCTAAAGCATTAATACTGATAATCTATACTCTAAATAATTCGAGTTGCAGGACAAAAAGCCAGTGGCGTTTTGAGGAACGCTTGCGTTGGCCCTGAAATGCCGAGTAACTCGCCGATGCAGCACATGCAACTTGAAGTATAACGAGTATATAAAGTAATGATATAAGGATAGCCTTGTGGACTCATTTCCTGCCATAGAGATAGATAAAGTTAAAGCCTGGGATTTTAGGCTTATTGATGAAAATACTGCTGAAAGTTTAAATGTTGCCTATGGTGTCGATTCCAATTATCTTGATGGTGTAGGTGTTTCCATTACTTCAATTGTCATTAATAATCGACATGTTAATCTTGATTTTTATATTATTGCTGATGTTTATAACGACGATTTCTTTCAAAAAGTTGAGAAACTTGCTGAGCAATACCAATTAAGAATCACACTTTATAGAATAAATACTGATAATCTTCAGTGCCTGCCTTGTACACAAGTCTGGTCAAGAGCAATGTACTTCCGTTTATTTGCTTTTCAATTATTGGGAGTAACACTTAATCGTTTGCTTTATCTTGATGCCGATGTAGTTTGTAAGGGAAATATTAGTCAACTATTGCATTTAGAGTTTAATGGAGCGGTGGCTGCAGTAGTCAGGGATGTAGACCCAATGCAGGAAAAGGCGGTAGTCAGATTATCTGATCCTGAACTTCGGGGGCAGTATTTTAATTCTGGTGTCGTTTACTTAGACCTAAAAAAATGGACAGAAGCAAAACTAACCGAAAAAGCACTGTCTATTCTTATGAGTAAAGATAGTATTTATAAGTATCCTGACCAGGACGTTATGAATGTCCTACTAAAAGGGATGACAATATTCCTGCCACGTGAGTTCAATACTATATATACAATAAAAAGTGAGTTAAAAGATAAAACGCATCAAAAATATAAAGAGTTGATAAAAGAGGATACTCTTCTTATTCATTATACTGGGGCCACCAAGCCGTGGCACAAATGGGCAATTTATCCATCGGTAAAATACTATAAAATAGCTTTAGAAAGATCCCCCTGGAAAGATGACTCACCACGAGATGCAAAATCAATTATTGAATTCAAAAAAAGATATAAACATCTGTTAGTGCAACATCATTATATCTCAGGACTCATTGCAGGAGTGTGTTATCTTTGCCGAAAATATTACCGTAAATAACATTTAACTGGTTTAACATGATTCAGAAGAATAAAATCAAAGATTTAGTTGTTTTTACCGATGAAAATAACTCAAAGTATCTCAATGTATTAAATGACTTTCTTTCTTATGATATTAATATCATCAAAGTTTTTCGTTCTATAGATGATACAAAAGTCATGCTTATTGATACCGATTACGGTAAATTGATACTTAAAGTTTTTTCGCCTAAAGTAAAACGCAACGAACGTTTCTTTAAATCTCTTTTAAAGGGAGATTATTATGAACGCCTTTTTGAGCATACTCAAAAAGTGCGTAACGAGGGGCTACATTCTCTCAATGATTTTTATTTGTTGGCAGAACGGAAAACATTACGTTTTGTCCATACTTATATAATGCTTATCGAATATATCGATGGCGTAGAGTTGTGTGATATCCCCGATATTGATGAAACTTTAAAAAATAAAATTCAACAATCAATTCGTTCATTACACGAACACGGTATGGTATCTGGTGATCCTCACCGCGGTAATTTTATTATTGAAAATGGTGAAGTACGCATTATTGATCTTTCAGGAAAACGGGCATCTGCACAACGTAAAGCGAAAGATCGTATTGATTTAGAGCGACATTATGGTATTAAGAATGAGGTTAAAGATCTCGGTTATTATCTTTTAGTTTATCGTAAAAAAATACGTAATCTTATGCGGCGTTTGAAAGGGAAGCCAGCACGATAAAGTAAAAGTCTTACATTTAAACGTCTTCGTCAGGACATTTCTATGCGGAGTTCTTATTTCACAGGTTTATCATGAAGAATATTAGATACATTGACAAAAAAGATGTTGAAAACCTGATAGAAAGTAAAACGTCTGATGATGTTATTATTTTTCTTTCCGGCCCCACATCGCAAAAAACACCATTGTCAGTGCTGCAGACAAGGGATGTTATTGCTGTCAATGGTTCTGCACAATATCTATTAAGTCATAATATTATTCCCTATATTTATGTACTTACCGATGTTCGCTTTTTACATCAACGGCGTGATGATTTTTATAAATTTAGCCAGAGAAGTCGTTATACCATCGTAAATGTTGACGTTTATGAACATGCTTCTGAAGAAGATAAGCGGTACATCCTTCAAAACTGCCTGGTACTACGTTCATTTTACCGCAGAGAAAAAGGTGGATTGATCAAGAAGATCAAGTTTAATATTTTGAGCCGAATTCATAAAGAGCTCCTGATCTCTGTACCTTTTTCTAAAAAAGGTCGTCTGGTTGGCTTTTGCAAGGATATTAACCTCGGTTATTGTTCATGCCATACCGTTGTTTTTGCTGCAATCCAAATAGCCTATTCGCTGAAGTATGCTCGTATTATCTGTTCAGGCCTTGATTTAACGGGTAGCTG